>NZ_JBTYKD010000137.1:0-19172 GCF_054880495.1 Nostoc sp. | reverse complement strand
ATAAGGTATAAGCAAATCAGTAATGTAACGATCAACTTCTGTCCATAGTTCTTGAGTCATAACTCTTCTTTCGGTAACAGTAACAGCACTTTTTATATGACCTAAATCCTAATTAGGAAAATCACTCCGCTTTAGTAGAGAAAGCAGTGTAATACCTTCCGCTAAGAGTTTATCAATAGCACCTTCCTCGCGGTCGATCACGCAGAGTGCGTAATCAATTTGAGCGCCAAGTTGACGCAGTTGATTGGCTGAGATAATAATTTGACCACCAGAAGTTACTACATCTTCTACAATCAGCACCTTCCGATTATTAATCTCTACACCTTCAGCTAATCGGGAAGTTCCATATTTTTTCGCCTCTTTTCTCACAAAAGCAGTAGGTAAACTAGAGTAGTGTGATAAGAGCGTCACTATCGAAATGCCACCAAGTTCTAGACCTGCAAGTACTTCGATATCACTTGGAATGAGAGTAATCATCTGCCTAACAACAGCATTAAGTAAAATTGGATCTGCTTCAAACTGATACTTATCAAAGTATTCGTTTGATATTCGTCCAGAGCGAAGTTGAAACGACCCAACTAGATGTGAAACTGCATAAATTTGCTTTGCTATTTCGCTTTTCACTATTTCGGTTTCAGAGCTTTTTAGAAAACCTTCCATTAATTTAACCTTGCTTAAAAAAATTTCCTTTGTCCAATTTAATAACGTGATGTTTAACGTTTGAAAATTTGTATTAATTAAACTCGAAGTAGCAACAATCCACTCGTTAAAGCTTTATTCCAAAGAGGTGATTTTTGTATTTCTGCCAGAGAAACAGGTGGATTTACAGATTGTGTGGTCATGTCGCCATCAGTCAAGAAATATGACTCTGGTTGTAAAGATAATTGCCAGTAACCTACATCATGCCACTGACCAAATTTATAGCCAACTCGACGCAAGACACCCATAGGTGAAAAACCAACAGACTCATGTACAGCCACACTTGGTTGATTGGGTAAAGCGATCGCAGCAACAACGTTATAAAATCCTTGGAGTCGCAGCAATTTCAACAGAGAAGTATACAAAGCTCTAGCAATTCCTTTTCTGCGATAATTAGCACTGACGTACACAGATGATTCCACAGACCATTGGTAAGCAGCACGGGTATGGTAGGGTCTAGCGTAGGCGTAGCCTACAACCTCTTGATTAATTTCGCAAACTAGCCAAGGCATCTGCTGTTGATAGCTCTTGATACGCTGTTGAAATTCTGTTTCACTGGGTGGTTCTACTTCAAAAGAAATTGCAGTTTCCCACACAATTGGCGCATAAATTGCCAGCATTTGTAGAGCATCATTTTCATTAACTAGTCTGATTACTGCCTTCACTGCAATACTTGCCTAAATAGCTTGCTTTCTGGGAATGATGTATGGTAAGTTCCTACTTAGAAGAATTACGGCAACTCTCTCAATTTACCGTAGTTTGTCTCATAACTCAATCACCAGAATCAGCGTATTGGTAAATATTAGTCAAAAGCTGAATACAGGTAACAATCAAGCTTTCCATGCAAATCCAAACAGTTGGTATTTTAAGTCCGGGTGACATGGGACAGGCGATCGCAGCCGTTCTCAATCAAAATGGATTGAAAACCATTGCCGCCCTAAACGATCGCAGTCCCAGAACTCGGCAATTAGCCGCCGCAGGTAACATCCAAGATGTGGGTTCCCTCACACAACTGGTAATTGAATCTGATGTGGTGTTATCAGTTCTAGTGCCCGCCGCCGCAACAGAAGCAGCAAAGCAAGTAGCTGAAGTAATAAATAATCTAGGGAAACAAATTCTGTACGTTGATGGTAATGCGATCGCACCCCAAAAAGTAAAACGTATTGCCCAAGTTATTGAATCAGTGGGAGCCACATTCGTAGATGCTTCAATCATTGGCCCCCCTCCTAGAGTTCCCGGACGCACTCGCATTTATGCGTCAGGAAAACAGACCGATGAATTTCAACAACTGCGGAATTATGGGTTAGATATACGAGTGATTGGCGATGAAATTGGTCAGGCTTCTGGATTGAAGATGTCTTACGCCGCCCTAACAAAAGGACTAACAGCGATTGGCACAGAATTACTGATTGCCGCCCATCGCTTAGGCTTGGATGAGCAACTATGGGAGGAAGTATCTAGTAGCCAACCAGAACTTGCTGCTATTCTCACCCGTTCCATTCCATCCATGACACCAAAAGCACATCGTTGGATAGGAGAAATGGAAGAAATTGCTGAAACCTTTCAAGAGTTAGGTCTGACTGAGCGGATTTTTTACGGAGCCGCCGACGTTTACCGCTTGGTAAAAGATACATCTTTAGGTAAGGAAACACCAGAAGAACGCGATCGCGATCGCCCCCTGAGAGAAATTATTAATGCTCTTTCAGACGAAACTGCATCAAACTAAAACCCCTAAGACGGCGCTGGCTCACTTTTTACTTTTGCCTTATTTGGTCAAAACAGGGCAATTGATTGAAGTTCCTGAAGCTACTAAGCTTGTTCAACCTGCGTAGTTTGATTGTGTGATGTAAAAGTAGTATTTAATGAAGTAGCTATTTGTGTAAAAACCTCCCTTGCTGGTGAAGCATATTCGCTGCTCGCAATCGGATTTCCAGTATCACTACCGCTACAAATGCGGGAATCAATGGGAATTTGTCCCAACAGAGGCGCTTGTAATTCTGCGGCCAGTTGTTCGCCGCCACCACTACCAAAAATCGGTGTGCGTGAACCACAATCACCGCAAATTAAATAACTCATATTTTCAACGATGCCAAGGACAGGAACACCCACTTGGCGAAACATATATATATTACGTCGTACATCTGCAACAGCCACTTGTTGAGGAGTTGTCACTAAAATGACTCCACAAATTGGGCTTTCTTGGATAATTGTAATTTGAGCATCACCTGTACCGGGAGGTAAATCTATCAATAAATAATCTAATTCCCCCCATTCCACATCTTGCAAAAATTGCGTGATAATTTTATGCAATACAGGCCCTCGCCATGCCAAAGGACGATTTGCTTCTGCAAGTAAACCCACTGACATTATTTTGATTCCCTGAACTTCTAGAGGTAAAAACTTATCACCTGTGGGAGTATTAATCACTTGAATATCAGCTTGTCCTAAACCCAACATCTGGGGAACATTGGGGCCATAAACATCAGCATCTAATAGTCCTACTTTTGCACCTTGTAATTTTAAAGCTGCGGCGATATTAACGGCTGTTGTGGATTTGCCCACACCACCTTTACCACTAGAAATTGCAAGAGTTATTTTAACACCGGGAATTGTACAAATTTGAATATAAGTTTTTTTACACCAAGATAGAGATGATAATTTAGATTGAATTTCTGGCTGTAATTGGTGCTGATGAGAACCAATATATAACCGTAAGTAAATATAGTCATCAACTATGCGTAAGTTTCGGATCATTCCCAAACTAACGATGTCATTTTTTAAGGTAGGTTCAATGATTTGTTTGAGTAGTTGGATGACTTCTTGCTGATGGTCTGTAGTCATATCTTTTCGATATAAAAAGGGAAATTGGTAGTTAGATATTGCTGATAAGAAGAGATAAATAATTTGGAGTAAAGAATTTGTATTGCGAAATTAGTAAAGCTTTGATCGGGTTGATATTACTGAGTAACCAGGAATGATCATACTCATTTAAATCCTCTCCAAAATTTCTCTAAACCAAGCTTCTTCCTGTGGCGATGGCTGCGGCTGGCTACGCCTACGCACTGTCTTTAAAGGTTGTGAATAATCAATTGCCAAGTCAAATCTAGCACGTTCGTAAACTTCGTTTAATAACCTTTGCAATTCAACTATCGGTTCAGGTTCTCCCTCACGCAAAGGTACAGGAAAAACAGGAATTGGGTTTTTTAAATCGAAAGTATATAAATCTGCATCAGGTCTATTGTAGCTGCGACTCACCAAAATACTATAATCTGTAGTTGTCGCTCCAAAAATAGGCATTGGCTCACCTTGTCTCAAGAGGTCAATTTCTACTAAGTTGGTTGCAGAAGCCAAAATTTTCTGTCGTTTGCTTTCGTAGGCGGCTCTACCTTCTTTGGAGCGTTTATTTTTGGGGGAAAGTATTTCAATCACAGCAACTACTTCTTTGGTTGGAGTTGCTCGCACCTCTAAAAATCGCTCAGTTATCTCTTCAGGTATAGGAACTTTCACTTTACTGGGTTCAGCAAGTTTCGCAGCAGTCAAAGTTGTACTGTTATCTGTAGTGTTACGTTTAGCAACTGCTACATCAGCAATTCCTACGAGTAAGACATCATCTACACTGGTGTAAACTCGCTCTTCAATGGAAACTCGGTATTTAGGGACGATTTGGGGAGTTAGGTCATCAGCGATCGCTACAATCAAACGATTGTGAACTTGATGCCAAAGTTCAGGCTGTTCCAAATACGGATTCATTCCAGGAAATGGATTGTCCATTACGCTTTCCCTTAGTAATTTACTGCTCCCTTGATACTATTCTATCTGTTTGAATCTTCTGAATTGCCCGTTGTGCTTGGATAGACACTTCTTTGTCAGGATCATCTAAGGCTTGTTGTAGGGGGTTAATAACGTCGGGGTGAGCTAAATTCCCAAGTGCGATCGCGGCTTCTTTGCGGACATCTGCATATTCATCTGTTAATGCTTGAATTAATATCGGCATAACTTGAATATCTGGAATTTTTTGCAAAGCTTGTGCTACTGATTTCCGCACTTGCCAATGTTCATCATTTAAGGCTATTTCTAATGCTGAAATCGCTTGATTATTTGCATGAATAGTCAGAGATTTGGCTGCATTCCGGCGAACTTGCCAGTCACTATCATTTGTGAGTGCTTGACAAAGTATTGTAATCACCTCTGTATCTTGTAAATGTTCTAAAGTTAAAGCAGCAGCACGACGTACAGTTGCTTCTTGATCAAGGATTAAATTTAAAGCTTGTGGACATTTTTCGAGTTGATTGATATATCGCAGTGTCGTAACGGCTACTTCTCTTAATTCAGGATTTTGTGATTCTAAAAATGGTAAAATGTCGGGTAAAGATTGAATGTCATGTATCTTCCGCAAAAGCACCAAAATATTTAATTGAATATTTACATCATTACTTGGGAGTTTATCTAGTAAAAGCAACAATTCGGCTTGTGTGATTAACTCGTTTAATGCTGATGCGGCTTCAGTGCGAATATCTGCATCTGTTGAACTCAGACATTCAATTAAAGCCGGGATTGCAGCAGGATTGGCAATTTCCCAAATGGCAGATATTGCTATTTTTTGAACCGTAGTATTTTCATCTTTCAAAGCGATGATTAAAGCATCTATTGTTTCTTCATCGCCTAGATGCTGCAAGGTTTTGACGGCTACTATCCGGTCATTTATCTCAGGCGATCGCAACATTTCTAGCCAATGCTTGAGGTCATCATTCATTAATTTTTACCACAGAAGATAAGAGAAGATTTAACGTAATAAAAACGGGATTTGTACTGTAATTGCATTGGTTGGACATTCTTTTTCACAAGGTAGACAAAACCAACACTCATCATATTTCATATAGGCTTTCCCAGTCTCTGGATTTTTTGCCAACACATCCAAGGGACAAACTTCAATACAAGCTGTGCATTTTTCTAGACATTTCGATTCATCAACGATAACAGGAACATCTACTCTTTGATTGATTAAAGCCATAAAATAACTCCATGATTTTGTACTGAAACTGCTAAACGGTAAAATAAATAAGGTAAGCTTACATGAATTATCTCACGATTGTAGCTTGTTTATAGGCATTATGGAATATCGCAGAGCCAAGATAGAAGGAGGTACATTTTTCTTTACCATTGTTACTCATAACCGCCGGGAATTTCTTTGTAATGCAGAGAATATTCTGCTATTAAGACAAGCATTCAGAGAAGTAATAAGCAAATCTCCATTTATTGTAGATGCCATTGTCATATTACCAAACCACATACACTGTATTTGGACGTTACCACCAGGGGACAGTGATTTTTCGGATCGTTGGCGATTAATAAAAAATTATTTTAGCCATCATTGTGATATTCAATATCAAGGAAAAATCTCTATATCACGTCGAAATAAAGGTGAAAAAGCTATTTGGCAACGCAGATTTTGGGAACATCAAATTAAAGACGAAATTGATTTCATTCATCATGTTGATTATATTATTATAATCCTGTCAAGCATGGATATGTTAAAGCACCTAAAGATTGGAATTATTCAAGTTTCATTTTGTATGTAAACAAAGGAATTTACGATATAGATTGGGGTTCAGGAATAGAGATAGAATTTCCCGAAAATATAGGAAATGAATAATCTATTCGTAGTTATTGTAGGTTGGGTGAAGGCGCAAGTTACTATCTTGGCAACACAATGAACAATTTATATTGCGCCATAACCCAACATCAAGCGATATTAATCTTAGCGAATAATTAAATATATAAAATAGGTTTAGCATTGATTTTATCCAAGAAATTGAGAGATTATTATAGTGTAAATATTTTCTGCTTTCCCGATATCATGCATGTGTTGGGTTCCACTACGTTCCACCCAACCTACGGGAGATAGCGATCGCACTATCGCAACTATTCGTAGTTATTGTAGGTTGGGTGGAGGCGCAAGTTACTATCTTGGCAACACAATGAACAATTTATATTGCGCCATAACCTAACATCAAGCGATATTAATCTTAGCGAGTCATTAAATATATAAAATAGGTTTAGCATTAATTTTATCCAAGAAATTGAGAGATTATTATAGTGTAAATATTTTCTGCTTTCCCGATATCATGTGTGGGTTCCACTGCGTTCCACCCAACCTACGGGAGATAGTGATCGCACTATCGCAACAAAAAGGGAATTTGTACAACGATCACAGGAACATCTATTCTTTAATTTATTAAAGCCATAAAACGATTATTTTGTACTTAAACTTTTAAGCGGTAAAATAAATGGGGTAAACTTGCGTGGATAATCTCACGCTCATATTGAAACCCCAACTTTTCCATAACTCTTTGTGACGCTTTGTTAGTTGTTAGAGTAAAGCAAACTATCTCTGGCAACTTCAGTAGTTCAAAACCAATTTTCAATATTTCCTCACCCATCTCTGTCGCTAACCCTTTAGCCCAGAATTTAGCTATTAGAGCGTAAGCTAATTCTACTTCATCGTTACCTTCTACATCAGTATTCCGAAGACCAGCACGGCCAACAAACTGATTGTTAATTTTGTCTCGAAATACCCATAATCCGAATCCATAACGCTGCCAATGATTCAAATTATTTAGAATAAAAAGCCGTGTTTCATCATCAGAACGAACACCGCCCAAAGTTGCCATAACTTGCGGGTCTTGATGCATACGATGAAGTTCATTCAAATGTTTAAATCGCAGACGATCAGCAAGCAAACGGTGAGTGGTAAATGTATTAATTAACTGCATATTTTTCACTAAAGCAATTTTTTATTAAAAGTTAATGATTGCTTGATATTGGTATAACCAATTTTTTCATAAAACAAGTGAGCTTCTTTGCGTTTAATATTAGAACGTAACAGAACACTATCACATCCAGCCAGAGAAGCCCACTGTTCAATTTGCTGCATCAAAAAACGTCCAATTCCACTATGACGATAATCTTTATCTACAACTAATCCCAAAATAATCGCTGGAGTTGGAATAACTATTGAGTCACAAATATGAGCGTGCGCCCAAGCTATTATATATTCATCTTCTAAAGTGGCAACATACACAATATGAGCATCGTTATTTTTAATTTTAGTAAGGCGCTGCTCTATTTGTTGATTTGTCACACAATATTCAAGTTGTTCGCAAAGACTAGCAATTCTCTCTACATCTTTAATCTCAGCTTGTCTAATTTTAATTTTCTCACTTACACTAACTTTGTTTATCATAATTTAATTTTAAATTACAATTATTTAGTTATCCAGCGTTGCACGCATAAAACGATAGCCTATATCAATCTCTGTCAAATTGTGAATATAACCATATTTTTTCCTCCATTTTCCACTACTTAAATCTGCTGCAAGTAACTTTACTCCTTGCTCTGCTAAATCTTGATTAGCTAAAGCAAAAGATGATATTCCTGCACGTACTTCTGGTTGAAGATATAACTCTGGTCGTCTCCAGCCTGCTGCTGCGAATAAATCAGATAAATCGTATGGTAACAAAAGAGGTATGGCTTCAACACGCCTTTTAGTATTACTCTGAATTAAATTAACCTGTTCGTTAAGTGGTAAAAATCCTAACGCATCTTCCCACAAAAACGGAAAATAATCATAAAGCCATATCTTCTGAGATAATCTAATATCAAAAGTTAACAAAGTTATTGCCCCATCTCTAATTATTCTCTGCATTTCCTGAAAAGCTTTTTCGAGATGAGAAAAGTGATGAATTGCCAGGATACTTACAACAGCATCAACAGACTGATCTGGTAGAGGTAAATTTTCTGCATAGCCAGTAAACCACTTAATTTGCTGATGTTCTACTGCTTGTTTTTGCATGACTACAGAAGGTTCAATAGCATTAACAAAAAATCCTTGGTTAGCTAGTGCTAGGCTGTAACCACCAGTACCAGCACCAATATCAGCGATAATGCTACCTTTGGGTAAATTGAGGAAATCAATTAGTTTCTTGACAATGCGAATATCAGGAACGCGAGTTTTTGAATATTGTTGACCAATTGAATTATAAATAGACATATTTATTATAAAATCCCTAAAAATAAGATTAAAAAAATATTTAAGCTTTAAATCAATAAATCAAAAATCTGTTAACTAACCAATTCTAGCAATTTTAAGAGTTCGCTTATTAGAAATTTTGGTTGCACTTCTTGTGGTAAAACTTGGTTTTTTCGGTTGTAATAGCAAAAATCAATATTGACTTGCATTGCTCCCGCATAGTCATGAGTGAGAGAATCTCCTAAAGTACTTGTGCTGGTGTTAAATCTAATCTAGATAACGCATGATGAAATATTTCAGGAGATGGTTTAGCAAAACCAATTGCTTCAGAAACTACAACTTCCTCAAAAAAATGCTCGATTCCCGCAGCTTGCATTCTCGGTATTTGTGCTGATACAAAACCGTTAGTGATGACAGCCAAACGATAACTACCTGCGAGAGCAGCTAGTACTTCATTTACATCAGGTTCTATTACAGCAGAATGATTAAAAATATGCCAGAAATTTTGACTAAGATGGCTGATTTTATCTGTTTGTATATCTAATTGAGCAAGTGTACTTCGGTAAGACATCTCTATCAACTCACCAGGAGAAAAAGTTTCTCGCTGTTTCCAATACTTGGAGTTATAAGTTTCATATACTCGAAGAAAACTAGTTTCATTTACTCCATGTAAGTCTAAAGAAATTCCACAAGCTTCTAACGCGCCAAGAATAGCTTGGCGTTCACATAGCTCAAAATTCAACAGTGTATTATCGAGATCAAAAATTATGGCTTTATAACTCATTCAATTCTTTAATTCACGAAAATGCTTTCTTGCATAGTTGAAACTTTTGTAATTCTTTTTAGTACTCCTCTGAAATCTGGACTATAAAGTTTATAATTTTTATCATTAGGTTTCTTGACTAAAATTGCTTGTATATCCGCCCGTAATGCTCCAGCGATATCAGCATTGTAGCTATCACCTATCATTACACATATTTATTTCACTGCTATATCATAAATTTCATGATGTAAATTTATATCCACAATGTAAGGATCTACAGGACGCTTGAACAATACCATTTGCTCAAATTCATCTTTCTTTAAGTTGACATGACAAAACCACTCATCATCATTCTTTTCGGGGTAATCTAAACGGTAATGATAAAGTCCCCAACGAGTTTCTTGACGATATAATGATGCTCTGGCTGCCATTTCTGCACAGTCCCTAATAAAATGCACTTCTATACAGCGCATCAATTCATGAGGGTCACGAGCGCCCATTAAATCTAATGTTTCTTGATATTGGACAAAATGTTTTAAACCAATCTCGATTTTATTACCTGATTTGGGTGGTTGCAGATAATCATTAACTAAGCGTCTTAATTTGTATTCTACCTGGGTGTGAGGTACACCATTTGGATGAGCTAAAGGTGCATAAATTCTGGCTTTTTCAGCTTCTAAAAAATCCGTATCTGGTTCGATAAAATCTAAATCTTGGATATATTCAATGGCATGAGTTCCGGCTATGCGACCGAAAACAAATGCCCCAATCATATAATTATGGGGAACGCTGGCCATATCTCCGGCTGCATATAAACCTGGGATGGTTGTTTGAGCATTTTCATTCACCCACACACCAGAGGCACTATGACCACTACATAAGCCAATTTCTGAAATGTGCATCTCTACGCCGTGAGTGCGATAATCTTCATTTCTGCCTTGATGAAAACGTTCTCTACTTGGGCGTTCATTCGCCCACAATATTGATTCAATTTCAGCGATTGTATCTTCATCAAGATGGGTCATTTTAAGTTGGACTGGCCCTTTCCCAGAATTTAATTCTTTCCAGATTTCCAACATCATTTGACCACTCCAATAGTCACAACTAATGAAGCGATTTCCTTCGGCGTTAGCAGTATGTGCGCCAAAAGGCCCGGCAACATAGGCACAGGCGGGGCCGTTGTAATCTTTGATTAAAGGATTAACTTGAAAGCATTCAATATTACTGAGTTCTGCTCCGGCATGATAAGCCATTGAATAGCCATCTCCAGCATTGGTAGGATTTTCATAAGTGCCGTAGAGATAGCCAGAAGCAGGTAATCCTAATCTGCCACAAGCACCTGTAGATAAGATAACCGCTTTCGCTTGAATGACAATATAATCACCGTTTCTAACATCAAATCCCACCGCTCCAATAGCACGTCCGGCTTTGACTAACACACGGGTTGCCATGACGCGATTTGTGACTTTGACTTTGTGGCGTTTGACTTGGCGGGTAAGAATGGTTTTGAGGTCTTTACCTTCTGGCATAGGTAAGACATATTTACCCACACGATGCACTTGTTTTAAGTCATAGTTGCCTTGGGCATCTTTTTGAAATTTCACACCCCAGCTTTCTAATTCTTGGATGACTTCATAACCTAATTTGCCTGTTTGATATACGGCTTTTTGGTTAACAATGCCATCATTAGCAAGGGTGATTTCGCGCACGTATTGTTCTGGTGTAGAATGGCCGGGAATAACTGCGGTATTCACTCCATCCATACCCATTGCGATCGCACCACTCCGTCGGATGTTAGCCTTTTCTAAAATCAGCACCTCTGCATCGGGATTTGCTTGTTTGGCTTTAATTCCAGCCATTGTCCCGGCTGTACCGCCACCAATGACAAGTACATCAGTTTTTATTTGTTGGGTCTTGATGTCCATAAGCTTTTGGGAGTAGGGAGTAGGCTTGCCGTGAGTGTAGCCGAACGGGAGTGGGGAGGAACTTCTAAGATTTATTACCGTTCCAAACGATATCTTTGACTTGGATTTGCTTAGGAACTAGCTTGATTTTGTGAAAAGTATCGGCAATCTTTTGTTGTTGAGCGATTACTTCATCTGTTAGCGGTAAAACGCCATACTTTCGTCGTTTTTCAGCAATTTCTAATGCGGCTGCGGGAATACCTAACTCTGGTTCTAAAAACTTGGCAACTTCTTCTGGATTGTTTGTCGCCCATTTGTTTACTTTACTGACTTCATCTAACAGGGTTTTCAACAAATCTGGGTGAGAATTAACAAACTCTTGACGCGCAAGATAGTAACCCCGATTCGGTGCTAAATTTGTCGCATCTGTTAAAATCCTTACATCTTTGTCGTGTTGAACTGCTGCTAGGTAGGGGTCCCAAATTGCCCAAGCATCAACCTTACCACCAGTAAATGCTGCACGGGCATCTGCTGGTGTTAGATGTGCTGGTTTAATGTCACTATAGTTTAATCCGGCAGCTTCTACAGCTTTGACAACAAGATAGTTAGCGTTCGAGCCTTTAGCAAAGGCTAATTTTTTCCCTTTCAGGTCAGCAACCGTTTTAATTGGTGAATCTTTCGATACAATAATTGCTTCAGCTTTGGGACTCCAAGGATCATAAGCAACATAAAGCAAGGGAGTACCTCCGGCTTGGGCAAATATTGGTGGTGATTCACCTGTATAGCCAAAGTCGATACTACCTGCGTTCATTGCTTCTAGCATAGGTGGACCTGCGGGAAATTCTGCCCATTTCACCGAAGCACCAGCAGTCGTAAAAGCTTGCGCTAAATTACCTCGGTTTTTGAGAGCACTGAGAATAGTCGCCGCTTTTTGATAGCCGATACGAACTACCACACCTTGAGTTGTTGTCTGTGTTGCTACAGAGTTACCTGTATTGTTGGCAGAACACGCAGATATTACAAGAGTCAAACTTAACCCACAGGTAAAGAATAAGGCAAATATGCCAATTCTGGATATTTCATAATTCTGAAGAAAGCTGCTGACAATCTTCATCAGTCGATGTGGTAAATACTTAGTAAACATACATACATTTAAATTACAAGCAATATCAATACTACGACAAATTGGGCAATTTACCGTATTTTGCTGATAGAATATTTACATAGATAAGCTGCAAATGCAAGATCCGAAAAAGTATGCTTACAGTCATGGGACAAAAAACCTAAGTGAATATCTCTATTTTTGACCTCCATTGCCACCCTTGGTAGTTGGGGTTTTGTTAATTTATTAGATGAGATATCCACTTAAAGCTAGAGTATTAATGACTCATTTGCAATAATTGATGCGCGTGAGTGCCTTGATTATTCATAACTTGTTCTAGTACTGCTTCTCTGATATTTACAAATACTTCACTAGCTCTGTCTCGTGGACGCGGCAATTTTACAGGTAAATCTAACGCAACCCGTCCCTCTTCAATTACTATCACTCTGTCTGCCAAGGCCACAGCTTCTTCTACATCATGGGTGACTAAAAACGCCGTAAAGCCTCTCTGTTGCCACAAATCTTCGATTAAATGTTGCATTTCTAAGCGAGTTAACGCATCCAATGCTCCTAAAGGCTCATCAAGTAGTAATAGATGTGGTTGACTCGCCAAGGCTCTGGCCAATGCTACCCGTTGTCGTTGTCCTCCAGATAGTACATACGGCCATTCATCAGCTCTATCTTTGAGTCCGACTTGTTCTAATACCCGCGCAGCTTTTGCATACCAATTTTCTTGCAAACCCAGACCCACATTATCTATCACACTTTTCCAAGGTAGTAACCGGGGGTCTTGAAACATCACTCTTACAGAATGACTAAGCTTACGTAGTGGTTCTCCATCTAATAATATGCCGCCTGTAGTGGGTTTATCTAATCCAGACACTAGGCGCAATAAGGTACTTTTACCGCAACCACTACGCCCCACAAGAGCAATAAATTCTCCTGGTGCTACTTCTAGATTTAATGAGCTTAAGACAGTTTTATTTCCAAAAACTTTGCTTAAACCTAAAATATTTAGTTGTGAACCTTGTGTATTTGAAACCATCTGGATATTTCCTTTTTTTAGATATTTTCGAGTTATTAAGGTATTGACAACTTGGAGCTTTTACAATGAATTAATCAACGTAAAAAGTTAAACACTTGTTTAACTTTTTACCTGAGCTTTTACCCAGCCGATGTGTAATTGGGATTCCATGATAAAAATTTGTTTTCTAGAGCATTGGCAATGGAATTTGCTAGTTTACCCAACAGTGCATAAATGACAATACTTAACACTACAACGTCTGTTTGCATAAACTCACGGGCGTTCATTGCCATATAGCCAATGCCGGAATCTGCGGCAATTTGTTCTGCTACAATTAACGATAGCCACATAATACCCAAGGAAAAGCGGACACCAATCAAAATTGAAGACAAAGCTCCTGGGAAAACAATTTGCCACAAAAGCTGCGATGTTTTTAAGCCATAAACTCTACCCATTTCAATGAGTTGAGGATCTACACTCCGAATTCCATGATAGGTATTAAGGTAAATTGGGAAAAAGACACCTATAGAAACTAGAAATAATCTCGCTTGATCACCAATTCCAAACCATAAAATTACTAGGGGAATTAATGCCAAGTTGGGAATAGTACGCAGCATTTGCAAGGAACTATCTAACAATTGTTCTGCAATGCGAGAAAGCCCAGTGAGTATTCCCAAAATAAAGCCAATTCCGCCGCCAACGATAAAACCAGATATAGCGCGTGCGGCACTGATTCCCATGTGTCGGAAAAGCTCTCCAGTTGAGGCTAACCTAATTGCTGTAAAAACTACACTACTTGGTGCTGGAAGAATTCTGGTGGAAAGTAAACCAGTTCTGGAAGCAATTTCCCAAATTAGTAGCACTATAAAAGGTACTATCCAAGGGATGATGCTATCAGCGTATTTGTTGTTGTATAATACCTCTAAGGCTTTTTTGCTGGTTTTGGTCTTTTTGAGAGTAATAGTCATAAGCTACCAAGTTGTTTTATGAAGTTTTCATTAACGGCTATTTCGCCAATAAGACTGAATAGATTTGGTGTTATGTATGTTTGTTTTACTGAGACAGAAAGCAATGGAGAACAAACCCTAAAAATTACCTTGTCCTTCGGGTATTTATTCTTTAAACTACTATAGATCGAGTGAATTACCGTAGATTAAAAACATTTTACACGAAATTAAGTAAAAAGCAACTCCCAAGAATAGGGAGTGGGGAATATTCCTTTTTCAGCTTTGGCTATGGGATTTTCTTGTGAGTTGCTGACTAGAAAGTAAAGGTAGTGCGGTGAGAACGCACCCAAATCGGATCGTTGGCATCATTATGTACAGAGCTTGCTAATTACATAACAACTTGGGATGATCCGAATATTGTCATTCACTCGGAAGGTATAGAAAGGCTCTAAATGTAGAGAAGTATCTGAATCTTCTCAAAAGGCGGCTCAGGGTGTGGGGCGACAATTATTACTAGTAACTTTAGGTTGATACACCAAGCATGATCCCACCGATATTACCTTCTTTAAACAAGTCTGGAAAACCAAAGGTAAGCGCACCATTAATCATAGTTGCGTCATTATCACCATCAGCTAACTGATTGACAAGGGTATAAGTACACTATAATTTTCGCACTAATTCACGAAGATAGTTGTAGTGGACAACACAAGTTACTACTGAAGATAGTATAGTAATTTGCTTTGCTTTTTGAACTTACTTGCGTAGTCCGAAAGTGGGGAGGCAAATTAAACCAACGAAATAATCACATTTCATCAACCTATTGTTATAATTCTATACCTGTATACCAAATTCGGAAATTAACTTGCATTTTCCTCGTAAGTGTGTAAAGCTTTGTTACATGAATAAACTACGGTAAATCAATCAAGTTATTGTAGTTTATAAGAAATAAACTACAGCGTTTCATTTACCGACTCACTACTTAGCCAGAGCTACAGAAAAATATTGATCAGGCAAAGATTAATCTTACAGAAGAACTTACGGCAAGAATCCAAGTAGTTTGGAAGTATTAACTTCTATTCATTTTGACTTTTGACTTCCGCCTTGCGGTACTAGCTATCCAAAAAAGAGAAAAGCAGATGAGCAAAACACGTAAGTTACGTTTAGGAGCATTTATTCAAGCCACTGGACATCATGTTTCTGCTTGGCGACATCCAGATGTACAAATAGATGCGGGTTTTAATTTCGAGCATTACAAAGAAATTACCCAAACCGCCGAACGTGGCTTGTTCGATGCAGTTTTTTTGGCGGACAGCCCAGGAGTTTGGGGCGCCGATCCCGAAACGCAGAGACGCAACGGTAAACTTGTCCATTTCGAGCCAGTGACACTTTTTTCGGCTTTGTCTTCTGTAACTCAAAACATTGGCTTCATTTCCACCGCCTCGACTACCTATGAAGAACCTTACACTCTGGCACGTAAGTTTGCCTCATTGGATCACTTGAGTAAAGGCCGGGCGGGGTGGAATGTAGTGACCACGGGTAACGAAAATGCCGCACTTAATTTCGGTCTTGAGCATCACCCGGAACATAGCCAACGTTATGAACGTGCGGAAGAGTTTGTAGAAGTGGTCAAAGGACTCTGGGATAGCTGGGAAGACGATGCTTTCATCCGTGACAGAGAATCTGGTATCTATTTTGACTCGAATAAACTACATATACTTAACCACAAGGGTAAACATTTTTCTGTCAAAGGCCCCTTGAACGTTGGTCGTCCACCTCAAGGTTATCCGGTGATTGTGCAGGCTGGAGCATCGGAAGCTGGACGGGATTTAGCTGCGCGTACTGCTGAGGTGATTTTCACTGCCAATCAAACTCTAGTCGATGCCCAAGAATTTTACGCTGATGTCAAAGGTAGGTTGGCGAAATATGGACGCTCTCCAGACGATCTAAAAATCATGCCTGGGGCTTTCCCAATCATTGGCCGGACTGAAGAAGAAGCCCAAGAGAAATACGAATTTCTGCAATCGTTGATTCATCCTGATGTAGCTTGGGATATTTTAAAGAACTATTACAAAAGTGTGGATCTGTCGAAATATTCTTTAGATGATGTAACTCCCGAACTACCCAGTGATACCAATAATAATAAGAGTCGTCTGAAATTAGTCAAGGATTTAGCTACTCGTGGCACTCTGACGCTGCGCCAGTTATATCTCGCTCTTGCTACCGCTAGAGGTCATCGTACTATCCTTGGTACTCCTGAAAGCATTGCTGACCAGTTAGAGGAATGGTTCAACAATGGTGCAGCAGATGGCTTCAACATCATGCCACCAATCCTGCCTACAGGGTTAGATGACTTCGTTAACTTAGTTGTTCCCATCCTCCAGAAACGTGGATTGTTCCGTACTGAATACGAAGGTACTACCTTGCGGGAAAACCTGGGGCTGCGTCGTCCGGGTAATCAATTTGCCGCTAAACAAGTGGATGAGAGATTGGTGTTGGCGTAAATAAATAGGGCTTACGCAACGCCGTATATTCTTTTGAGTTGGTAGTGTTCGCGTAGCGTCTCGAAGAGAGGACTAAAGTCTTCTCTTCGAGACACTACTTGAACAAAATCAGGACTAAAGTCCTTAGTACAAACAACAAGCGTAAGTCCTGATCAAAAGAGTAGTGAATTTCGAGTGCTGTAGGCACTCCTCCGGTGAGCCAGTGCGTTATGGGTTCTTTCCGTTGTAGTAATTGTCTTTGCTGAGTTATTTAGATGCGAGAAGTCGCCTATAAATTTCAGGGTTTTATTGGGCTTTGAATCCAATAAATTACCAAGTAGCACTCAGATGCGTCGTTGTACTTAGCACGGGCTAAACGCCCCGCTATCGCTAACATAACTCATTTATCACCACTACTTCTGTCATTTATTCAAGGAAAAAAATATGACTGAATATAGCAGATTAAAAACTTCCCGTTCCGCCGCAATCAAAGCAAACCTCAATTATCCGATAATTGACACTGATGTTCATACCAATGATTTCACTCCGGCGCTTGAGGATTACATTGCTAAATACGGTGGCTCGAAACTCGTAGATGAATTACGTAAGGCGGAAGATTCTCGTCTCAATTCCAAGAGCAATGGTAAAGACTGGTATCAACAAACTCCAGAAGAACGCCAATACAATCGCACAATTCGATCGCCTTGGTGGGCTAGAGTCACCCGTAATACTTTGGATCTCGCTACTTACACTCTTCCTGAACTGTTCTATGAGCGTCAGGCGGAGCAGGGATCAGATTATTCGGTACTGTTTCCGAATAATGTTTTGGCACCGGCTGGAGCAAGTAAAGAGAATCGTCAAGCACTGCAACGGGCGGTCAATCACTATCATGCTGACTTGTACCGGAAATATAGCGATCGCCTGACACCTGTAGCTGGTATCCCGATGGGTGATCCTCAAGAAGCCGTTGAGGAGTTAGAGTTTGCAGTAAAAACACTGGGACTGAAGGTGGCAAATATTCCTGGTGGTGTGAAACGGCCAATTAAGGCGATCGCTGATAAATATCCAGCAGATCAATACCCGGAAATCGCCAAGTATGCCTCTTACATTGACTTTTACGGATTGGATAGTGAATACGACTACGATCCATTCTGGGCGAAGGCTGTTGAATTAGGTGTACCCGTTACTACCCATTACGGCAGTCAAGGTTGGACTGGACGCTCCTCGATCAGTAACTACATGAACAACCATATCGGTCACTTCGGCGATGGCTCACAAGCATTTGCCAAAGCACTGTTCTTTGGTGGTGTTACCAAACGTTTCCCACAGTTGCGCGTAGGTATGCTTGAAGGTGGGGCAGATTGGGGCGCTCACGTCTACATTCATTTAGTAGATCGTTTCTCTAAGCGCAATCTTAAGGGACTGCAAAACTACAACCCAGAACTGACAAATTCTGATGAGTTGTTCGTGTTGTTTGAGCGTTTCGGTAGTGAATTCCTAGAAGCACATTCCCTCACTAAAGAAGAACTGACAAAGAGTGTCTTGGGTGCTTCCTTCAACCGTCATAGCCGCTCACCCGTTGGTAGCGAACTAGAAGATTTTGCCGCCGCCGGGATTGAAACAATTGAAGACATCCGCGATCGCTGGGTAAACAGTTTCTTCTTTGGTTCCGAGTCCGACGATCGCACCATAGCAGCAGCATTCAACGACAAAGCCAATCCCTTGGGTGTGAAAATCAACGCCATTTATTCCTCAGATGTTGGTCACTGGGATGTGCCAGATTTGACCGACCCACTAGCAGAAAGCTGGGATTTGGTACAAGAAGGTGTGATTTCTGAAGCGGACTTTAAGGCTTATGTATTCAATAATCCTTACAAGTTTTATACTCAAGCTAATCCCGACTTCTTCAAGGGTACGGCGGTTGAATCTAAGGTAGCTAACATCGAATCTCCACAAGCAGATAAGAGTTTAGTAACGGCGTAAGAGATTAGGAAATAACTTCCTTGCTCCTCTACATCTGGTTCCTCAGCAACAAAGGATACACGCATAGCGTTTTACCCTAGAAGATTGACATGACAACAACAACTGACCCTAATTTTGGTGCGCGTGAGGCGCTACGCCTACTTGGCCCCTATCCTGATGACTGGGTACCCGACCGTGCTGATGTTGACCACAATGTGACAATAGTTGGTGGTAGTGGTACAGGTATTACCTTTGCCTTTGC
>NZ_JBTYKD010000136.1:0-5194 GCF_054880495.1 Nostoc sp. | reverse complement strand
ACCCCTTCTCGCAGATTTGGGAGAAGGGGAGCCAGAATTTCAAAGTCCCTCTCCCAGATATGGGAGAGGGATTTAGGGTGAGGGCAAAAACTACGCTTATAAACTTAGATGAGGTTATAGCATAAATTTTTAGAAATATCTACAATAATTACAGTACTTTAACTATAAGTTCGTAATAGTCTGGCGATCGCTTCTAACTGCATTAAGTTGAGATTGGCTATAGATCCGAAAATGTTGAATCTTATTACTCTCTAAAATAGCTCTTGCACCTGCCATGTATATATCAGTACTATTTATGACTAATAGGTAATTGCCAAGGGTCACTTGATGTTCATAATATCTGGCTAGCTCCTCAGGAATTCCTAAAATAGTGTAGTTATCTTTGTAGCTGCTGATATCTACCTCAGTAAAACTATTCAGCGTGTTTGTATCCTTAACAATCACCGAAATTTGACTCATCGGAAAGCCAGCACTTTTTAGTTCAGTAAGTGCTGTTTCTGTATCTTGACGCCTAGAAAAAATACCAACTGCATTTTTATAGCGACTATTTGGGGTAGAGTATGGCTGATAAATACCATACTGTAGAGTATCACGGCTATTAAAAATCCTCTTAGCAACACTAATCTCGCTGTCTATGGCGGTTACTATCACTAAATAGTAACCTTTATAAACTAGATCAGTGTAACCCTGTGCTTGCTCTTGAGGAATTCCTAAACTTAGCAACAAACCACGCAAACCACCTGCTAAAGTGGTAGCGATCGCTGTTGCTTCTCCTCCAGCTAGGATGACTCGGCCTATATCAGGAATTACGCAGAACACTAAACCGACTAATAAGCCAGTAAGACCGCCTAAAGTATCACCAGTAACGATTCTAGCAGCATCTTCTGAGAATGTATTGCCAGTGCTATCTTTAGATTCAACACTAGCAATATGATTTTGTTCTTCGGCATTCCGTGCAATTACAGAAACTTTGTGCATTGGAAAATTAGAAGCTTTGAGTTCCTGAAGTGCTAATTCTGCATCCGAACATCTAGCGAAAACTCCTATAGTTCTTCGCTCTTTTTCTAATGTCATTTTATCGGTTTATTGCAGCTAGAAGTGATTCCCAATACTGTTATTTCAGGTAATTACACAGCTCGACGAGTCACTAAACCCCAAAGGAAAATCAGTAGCATTGCACCAAGAACAGCAAATAAAATGCTTCCAAGGGAAAAAGCTCCTACAGATGCGGCGGCTGCGGAACTACTTCCTAGCAAAGTTTGACCCAAATAACCGCCAACAACGGCTCCAAGGATTCCTAAAACAATGGTGGAGAGAATACCGCCACCTTGGGTTCCTGGATAAAATAACTTAGCTAACGCACCTGCAATTAAACCCAAAACCAGCCAAGCAATAATATTACCCATTGTATTTTTCCTTAGTAAGAATCTGCTTTCTTTGCTTTTGACTTTTTCATCTTAAAGTTTTCCGACAAATTTTCTGATCTATCTAGAGAACTAATATCAAAAATCTTTAGATATCATTTGAATATTCACTAGGTGATATTTGAGGATGAATAGATAAATTAGTAACAATAATGTCTTTGGTATGGCAATCATCCAAAACTTTGATTATTCCCGCCCACTTACTTAAGTAGGTGGGCGGGAAAAAAACCAACTATGTTAAGATAAGTAAATACGGAGAATATATCTACTTAGGTAACAAATGATATGGGCGCTCCTTTAAGGGTATTCCTGACGCGTGAGCAACACTGCGCTGCAACTATTTGTAGTTGCTTTCTGGTAGATTCCTAACTCATAAACTCTTGAACTAAAAATCAGTTATTTTACTGATTACAAATATGTTCAGTCAGTAAGATATTGGATGTGTGGGAGATTACAAGCATTTATTTCCCCAAATTCCAGTTTATCAAAAATATTAGTACTATGACACAGGTTAAGCAAAAAGTATACCTTCTCACAGAGCAGCAACGTGATGGCTTACTTAACTACCTCCTCAACCGCCCATACCGTGAGGTGGCAACCGGAGTTGAATTTCTCAATAATGCACCTACTACTACCCTTAATGTTGAGCTTCCCAATGAAGAATTGGGAAGTATACCCGTAGAACAGGAATCTAAATCTCAAGTAAATACACAAGAAGAAGAAGCCTCTCCTAAAGAAGAATTTGCTATCCTGAGCCATGCCTAGCGTTAAATTTTATATAAGTAGCTGTTGTCAACGGTGTGCACCAATAACAGATCAAAAAGTGACTAGTACAGCACGACGTAAATCAAGTTCGTAATCAGGGCTTTAAATCCTGGATTTTTCACCCTGTGAGCGTTCTTATTACGAACTTGCTTACCCATCAATTTCAACTTGACAGAGTACTAGTAGTATGTCCCATAAGTTTTTATAGGTTCGTAGTTAGGACTTTAGTCCTTGACTTGAGCGATAAATCGCTCACTACAAACTCATCAAAATTAATGGGACAGACTACTATTAATGCTTCTATACAAGACGCCACGTGATTACAGAATTCGTAATTCCTATAGCGCAAGCGCAGAAAACGTTTTGCATTGCGTTGTTATTTAATTGCGGGCATTTATAACTATGACCTTCAAAAGGCTAGTTAAGTTTTTGTTTTGACGATTTTTTTAACCCTCAAATCTACACAAAACTTTTTTGCAAGAGATTTAATTAGTTAGCTATATGGATATCATTCAAATTAATACAAATCAATTTGGTACACAATCTTCCTCTTCTAATTCTCTACCATTTAATAGTTCAGATCCTTTTAATTATCAGGTTTCTCCCAGCAATTCTCTGATGTTTTCGGGTACAAGTCAAGCAGATAATCTATATCTGAAGGTTGCTGCAAATCATTTGGAGTTCAGTACCGATGGCAGCTATTTTTACCAGATAAACGGGTTGACACTTTCTAACAATACAAACATCTCGGTAAATTTAGCTGGAAATGATAGTTTGTACGTTGATAGTTCTCTAGTCCAGGCATTGAATAGTACAGGGGCGAAACTTAGCTTTGATGGTGGACAGGGAAATAATACACTATTCGGACCTAATCTTGACACAACATGGAATATCACTGGACAAAATTCTGGCAATGTTAGCGGTATTGAGTTCCAGAATGTTGAAAATCTTAAAGCTGCGGCCAATAACTACGCAACCTTTGTCTTTACTCCCAACGGTAGTCTCAGCGGCGTTGCAGATGGAGGTGATGGCAATTTAGGCACCTTGGTTCTCCAAGGTGGAAGCTACACTAGCACCAATTTTATCGCTAGTGGACCCCATTCAGGAGAGATTCTGCTTGATACCAAGACGATTCAGTATGCTGGGTTAGCACCAATTTTTGATAATAGCGTTACAACAGATCGGGTATTTACTGCCACTAATGGAAACGATCAAATCCTCGTCACAAAAGCTGCTACAGGACAAACCTCCATTTCTAGTAGTAATAATACTTTTGAGAGCATTACTTTTTTGAACCCCAGCAATTCACTAACTATTGATGGGCTAGGGGGTGATGATACAACTACTATAGGTTCACTCGATCCGAACTTTACTAAATCGTTAGTCATTAATGGTGATAGTGGTAATGATTCAGTAATTTTTGCTAATAATTTAACTCTTAATGGTGGGAATTTAACGGTAAATACTGAAAACATTACTGTAAACAATGGGGTAACTATAGACACCACTACTCATGGTGGTACTGACGGCATAATCTCTTTCACAGCTTCAGATACAGAAAGCGGTTTTAATGCGTCGGGACAAGTCCAAATTAATCTTTCTGGGGCAACCATCAAGGCTGGTAGCATCAATATGTCTGCTACCTCCACAGTCACTGGATCTGTAACGTCCCTTCCTACAGCGTTGGTTAACTTAGATTCTACAGCGAACATTGCTGTTATTGATTCCCACATTGAGAGCAGTGGTAATATAACCATTGCTAGCAGTTCTACAGTCATAGGAACGGCTAGTGCTCAGGGATTAAGCTCCTATATTGATACATCTGTAGATGCGGCAGTAGCTACTTCCATTATTAATAGTTCTGCGATCGCACACATTTCTGGGACAAGCTCGCTCGTCGCCAGCGGATATCTATCTGTAACAGCTAGAAACAATATCAATGCAATCACAAATGGTGATGCAACTGCTGCTACAGCTGGAGCAGGTATTGCAGTAGCCACGGTCACGAGTACTACAGACGCCTACATTGACAGTTCCAGTAATCAATCGATCTCAGCATCGAATATCACCCTTGCAGCGGACTCAGATAACAGTATTACCACAACAGCAAAGGCCAGCCCTGGCGGTTCAACTCAGAACGATCAGACCCCACAATCAAGAACTAAGAACAATGCCAAAACCAGCGACGGAGACGTTAAAGTTGCAGGGGCATTAGCATTTACTAACCTGAGTAGTAACACTGAGGCATATATTTCTCCCACCAATTCAAGCATCGGTGCTACAGTAACCACGGGTGCATTAACTATTCATGCCGCATCAAAAAACAACACCTCTACCCTAGCTGATGGCAGTAATGTAGGCAGTGGTGCGACTGGTGTTGGTGTTGCAGTGGCTATTAATCTTGCTAATGTGACTAATCAAGCCTATGTCGGTAGCAAGACATCTCTCAATACCAGCACGACTAATATTGAAGCCCTAACACCTACCACAAATACCTTTGTGGCTGAGGCCATCTCAGGTGCTGGCAGCTCAAGTAAAGTGGGTGTTGCTGGTGCGTTGGCTCTTAACAATCTAAATACTAGCAGTCAAGCATTACTGCTGACAGATGCGATAGTGGATGCCAACGATGGGGCAGTGACACTGACAGCAGAGAACAACACCAGTTCGACAACCAAAGCCGAGGCAGCGCAGACAGGGGCAGGAACCGTAGGCGTGGGTGCATCTGTGGCATTGGATTTGGAGCAAAACTCTGCCGAAGCATCAATCCAAGATAATGTTAGCCTCAGCAACGCCGGGGTACTCACCCTGGCAGCCACCTCAAATAACACCAGTACCACCAATGTTCAGGCAGGAGCAGCAGGTGGTACCGCCGTGAGTCCAGCCGTCGGATTAACAATTGTCGGCAACAACACCTTAGCGACCATTGGCGCGGGTGGTGTACTGACAGTAGGTAGTCTAAATGCCACAGCCCAACATTCAGGGAATAGCAGCACGACAGTTGATGC
>NZ_JBTYKD010000135.1:0-18133 GCF_054880495.1 Nostoc sp. | reverse complement strand
AGCGCCTAAAATACCCGATGTTGTAAAGAAGGCATTTGACGGCGGACTTGTTCGAGCCTAGTGGGGTTGATTTGGGCGATCGCAATTCCCGGTTTTTCCCCAGCATCGGCTAAAATTACGCCCCAAGGGTCGATAATAACCGCGTGTCCGTGGGTTAGACGGCGGGCGTAGTTATTGCCTGTTTGGGCAGGAGCAATGACATAGGCGGTATTTTCGATCGCTCTGGCTTGTAGTAGTACTTGCCAGTGATCTTTGCCAGTAAAGGCGGTAAAGGCGGCGGGAATAAACATAACATCAGCTCCCTTATCTGCCAGATGACGGTACAGTTCAGGGAAGCGGACATCATAACAAATAGAAAGCCCTAAATTACCAAGTTTTTCTGAGGAATACACGGGCGGTAGTTGCGTACCAGCTACCACAGTGCTGGATTCCCGATAGGTATTGCCGTCGGGGACATCAACATCAAATAGGTGTACTTTGTAGTAGCGGGCAAGTTCTTCACCGTTTGGGTCGATGAGTAAAGTGGTGTTATAAACTTTACCTGTATTGTCTACCGGAAGTGGAAAGCTGCCGCCCAAGATCGTAATTTGAAAGCGTTGAGCCATTTTTTTGAGAAAATTTTCACTTTCACGAGCGATCGCATCGCCTTGGGCGAGTTTATCTTTTTCTTCTCCCATATAGGAAAAGTTTTCTGGCAAACCGACCAATTCCGCACCTTGACGCACGGCAAGCTCGATTAATTCTTCTGCCTGTGCCAAATTTTTCTGTAGATCGGGCACACTGGTCAATTGAATAGCGGCGGCTAAATAAGACTTCATAGATTCAACAACGAACAGTTGATTTATGGAAGAGAGATTATTAGAATATATCGTTACTTCTAGAAAACTCCTAAAAATATTCTGAATCGAAGGGTGTATACAAATGTAAACAAGTTTGAGAGACGGGAATTTCGTGTCTCTCAAACTTGTTTATAAAAATTAACCTCAAGTTAGAACAAAATGGATAACTCAAGAGGATTTTATTGCCGATTGAGTTTCAAAGATACTTTTCGAGAGTGGAAGCTAATGTACTTTTAGGCACTGCGCCAACCACCATATCCACTTTTTGTCCACCCTTAAAAATCATTAATGTGGGAATGCTGCGGATGCCGTACTGACTAGCAACATTAGGATTTTCATCTGTATTGACTTTTACAACCTTTATTTGACCTTTGTACTGTTCGGAGATTTCATCGACAACAGGAGCTACCATACGGCATGGTCCGCACCAGGGTGCCCAAAAGTCAACTAAAACAGGTACATCGCTGTCGAGTACTTCTTGCTTGAAACTAGAATCGGTAACTTGTGCGGCTGTTGACATGCCTAAAACCTTCGCCAATAATATCAGAGCTTGGTGAAAATTCTACCATAGCAAAAACATCAGCTTTGGAGTAGAGGATGTACATTTGCAAAGAAGCTCTCTTATTTTATTTACAAACATAAGGAACCGCCCGAACAATAGTCCGGGCGGAGTGTGGTGTGAGGAGTGAACGGAAACATGCGTCTCCGCTATCTCTATTGTAGGTGACATATCAGATTTTTCCAGCAATTGTTTAGGGGGCTGGAAAAATTTATTCAAGAATTTGGTATTGGGCACTTGTACTGACTTGTACTGAGCGGCGTCGTTGGCGCAGCCTCTCGTAGAGAAGTAGCGACGTCGTTGGCGCAGCCTCTCGTAGAGAAGTATTGGGCATTGGGCATTGGTTTTTCTCCTTGTCCCCCCTTGTCTGCCTTGTCTCTTTTATCCGCCATGCCCCATGCCCCAATTCTATTTCCCCATACCCAATTGTTGAGCTTTTTGGTAAACTTTACCCTCAGTTAATAAGGAAGGCGCAATCACAATTTCCACTTGTTGCATTTCTTTAATATTTTTGACTCCTAAGGTGCCCATACTCGTCTTTAAGGCTCCTAAAAGATTGTGAGTGCCATCATCTAGTGCTGCTGGCCCAATGAGGATTTGCTCTAAGCTACCAGTGGTGCCAACGCGAATGCGGGTGCCACGAGGTAAGACTGGGCTAGGAGTCGCCATACCCCAATGATAACCTCGTCCTGGGGCTTCGGCGGCTCTGGCAAAGGGGGAACCAATCATCACGCCATCGGCACCGCAGGCGATGCATTTACAAATGTCGCCACCAGTGATTAAACCGCCATCAGCAATAATCGGAATATAGTTGCCAGTTTCCTTGTAGTAATCATCTCGTGCCGCAGTACAATCGGCGATCGCAGTCGCTTGTGGCACACCCACACCCAACACGCCACGAGAAGTACAAGCGGCACCAGGACCAATTCCCACCAGTACCCCAGCTGCCCCAGCTTTCAACAAATTCAAAGTAACCTCGTAAGTCACGCAATTTCCCAACACCACGGGGATGGGCATGGAACGGCAAAATTCTGCTAAATCAAGAGGTACTAAAGACTCTGGTGATAGATGTGCAGTAGAAACTACCGTAGCCTGGATAAAAAATAAATCTGCCCCAGCTTTGGCCACAGCCTCACCGTATTTACTTGCACCGGCTGGAGTTGCACTCACCGCCGCAATGCCACCTTGTTGTTTAATTTGCTGAATACGTAGTTCAATTAATTCTGGCTTTATTGGTTCGGCATAGAGTTCTTGCATCAGGGCAACAAATTCATCTTTCCCCACAGAGGCAATTCGATCTAATATAGGCTCTGGATCGGCATAACGAGTTTGAATCCCCTCTAAATTGAGGACACCTAATGCTCCTAACTGTGACAAACGTACAGCCATGCGAACATCTACTACGCCATCCATCGCACTGGCAATTATCGGGATTTCTCGCTCAATATTGCCAATCCGCCACTTAGTCTCTGCCAAACTGGGGTCTAGTGTTCTGTTACCGGGGACTAAAGCAATTTCATCTATTCCGTAAGCTCTGCGAGCTGTTTTTCCCCGCCCAAGTTGAATTTCCACGCTTTAATTTTTCTCAAATCTGTTTAAGCTAGGGTATCAAATTGTGGAGGGAATTGGGACGTTTTTTTCCCCGAACTACACAGATAAATTCGAGTTACCCAAGCCGCCGCTCGAAACTTTCGTAGACGCAAAGTATTCATCAAGCAAGCAAATTAGCAAAAATTGTTAATTGGTTTTTATATTGTGTTGTTTGAAGGTTGGTATTGCACTAGCTTTTGCCTGTTATTACTTAGTTAATCTCACGATTGTTGCCATTAATTCTCTTAATTTGCATGATATTCAGTTAGGTCAATATCATGCAAATTACCACTGATGATTTATTGTTTATTTTTAGCTGCATCTACACCAGTGTAACCAGTCGCTAACCAAAGTATGGCTCTAGCTCCATCGCGGATAGATTTTTTGATAGATTCAGGGGGGTTTTCTGAAGGAACTGGGACTGGTTTTAAATAAATACCTCGACTACCCAAAATAATTTCGCCGATGACACAAGCCCGGCGCATATGGAAGTCGGAAGTAATCAAATAAACGCTCTTGATGCCGCGAGATTGCAAATCATCCACCAACGTAGTAAAATTAGTAACTGTATCTACAGCCTCATAGTCAAAGTGTAAACGTTTGGGATCAATACCAGCTTTGGTAAACACTCGTTGGGTGAATCTACGTGGACTACCCCCGCTAATCCAAATAGGTATATTTGGATGCTCACGAACAAATTTTGCTGTAAACTTCTCTCGCTCTAAATGTCTCGTTGAACCACCTAACACTACAACTGCTTGCGGCTGTACAAATCGGTTTTGTACTTCTTTGTATCCCCACCACATGATTAGTGGTACCACAAAAGCCATAAAACGAAAATATTTACCTGTAAACAGTAACTTATTCAAGGCTCGATAACTTAATTTACTGAATCTAAAATTTCCTCTGGTTAGAAGAAAAACAACAATTGATAGTAGAGTAGCAAACTCCTAAAAAATCTGCTCAAATACAAATAGGACTTACGCAACAATGACAGGCGCTCTGGGGCAATTTATGTAGCTTTAGCTTCCCGCAGGGTATTGCCCCTACAGCGCGATTAAGCGTGTTTGAAGTTTTTCGTCTGATTGATGAATTATCCTAACCTGTATCGGACAATCTATCAAAGGGTTCTAGCAGCTTGTCGGAGAACCCAATTTAGTGGGACTTAATTTTTTAAACGCAGAGGGACGCAAAGGAAGAGAAGGAAGAAATCCTTAAGTGAACTGGATTGACTTAGAACCCACAATTCAAATAAATTTCCAGGTTTGAAGTTGAGATAGACTTCACCTGTTAATCAGCCTGATGGTAATGGTTCAAGTAAGCTGTTGCGTATTTAATTTGTATATGCGAGGCGCTCAGGTTGCCCGCACTACAATAACTTTACGTTTTCGTGTTATACAATTTAGCTGCACATCAGCTTATGAGGATGTTAATTGATGATGAGAATGAATCGATAAGATTTAAGCACTCACCAACTTAGTCAGGCATTTTAGTATAGTTAGCACGTCGTACAATTCATTTCCAGAGTTTCGCATCAAAAAACCCTTTGATAAAGCATAAGGCGATAGATTTCCTTTGACTAATTTCACGAAAATAAACTCGCTTCCTGTGGCAATCATACCAAAACTAGATTTATCAGTATAGGGATTTTCTAACATATAAGCAAGAATTTGTGCGAGTCCTTCTTCAATTGAAAATGAAGCTCTTTTAGACTCAATAATCATTACCCATAATTGCTCTTTTAAAACTAATGTATCTATTCTGCCTTTGATGATGACATCTTCATCTGGCACAGTAATATCTATAGATTCTTCTGATTTTACGTAAAACGGAGCTAGATAAAAATCCCCAATAAAAAGTAATGGGTCTACAACTGCCATTCTGACTACATCTTCTAGTAAAGGTGGGTAATTAAGAAGATTTAAATAACCCGTTTTCACTTTGTCTAAAAGTTGTTTGTCTAAATCATTAATTTCTGATAAATCTTCTTGCCATTCGTACAAGAATGAGTCATCCAAAACTAACTGAATACCAAAGTTATCGATTAAGTACCGTAACTCGATGTCCTTTGCTTGGATTGTTTGCGTCATCGATTTTGGAGAGTGGAGAATAAGGAATTATATAAATTCTAATTATGCAAAATAAAAAACCCTTTTTGTGAGTAGTTTCCCGAATATGATATGTCGTAGATTCACATCAGTTTCTGGTCTGACATCGCCTTTAAAACATAAAAAGATAATTTGTATTTTATCCTATTCAATAGTTGCTGCTTCTAGCCAAACTTCCACATCATCTGTTAGCAACTTCTGTGCTGCATCCAGCATTGATGCTGCGATGTCTTTGAGGTCTTCACGATTATTCAAGTAAGTTTTCAAGGCTTCCATTGGGTCGATGCTGCTACTTGCACTCAATTCAGGAATACGAGGTCGAGCTAGTTGACTGACTAATTCTGCTTGAATGGTGTAGGTATGAGCAAGACTTAAAGCAGTATGTAGCGAGGAACTGTCAATTAAATCCATTTGTTCGGAGCGGAGTTTGTAAATTAGCCGCACTACAGCATCTTGAATATCATACTTGGCGATCGCTTTCATTAACACCACTTGCGGATCATCTGCTTTTGAGACATCCACTTCAATGGTCTGGAAAGTCCGAACTGTTAAGGGACAAAATTCCCATTCAGCCCTCCCCCGCTCCAGTTCTAGCATTACATAGCCTTTATCTTCTTTTTCTTCACTGAAATCTACCCGCTCAATACTTCCTGGATAAATCACCGGCGGGTTGTTGGATTTATTCAGATTCTGGTGGCGGTGGACGTGTCCCAAGGCTACATAATCAAAACAAGGTCGCGTCAGCAAAGATAGGGGGAGAGTAAAGCCTTTACCTACTGCCAAAAAGCGTTCTGCGCCCAAGGTAGCATTGTCAGCCATCAAGTGAGCCAAAAGGATAGTTGGCACATCGGGGTCAAGACGGCGAATTTCCCCTTCTAAAACAACTCGCAAGCGTTCTGTTAACAGTTGGTTGACTTCCGCCAAAGACAAACCTTCAGTCTCTTGGCGAGTCATCAGAGTGGAACGGGTTAGCCAAGGGAGGGTGATTACTTGCACTTTGCCATTACGGGTTTCCATGCAGTTAGTAGTTAATGTATCACCAACAATAAATCCTGGTACTCCCAAGGTGCGGTAAATATTTAAACTCGCTCCTCCCTGTCCTTGGGAGTGTTGGTCATGATTTCCCACCAACAGCACTGTCGGAATATTGGCATCCACCAGACGGCGAAACTGGCTAGCAAAAGCTTGTTGTACATAAGGCGGTGGTGTAGCATCCGGGAAAGCGTCACCACCAAATATCACCATATCAACCGCATCTGCCAATGCTCGGTCAATACATTTAGATAAGGTATTGACAAAATCCTCCAATCGTGTATTTAATCCAGTTGCGGGATTAATTCGCCCGTGGGAAAAGCCGCTTCCCATGTGGACATCAGAGAGGTGGAGGATTTTGATCATATTTGTCCTTTGTTCTTTGTCATTTGTCCTTTGTCTAATACTAATGACTAATGACTAATGATCAATGACTAAATATGAATTCCACATTCTGTTTTATCACTTCCCCGCCAGCGTCCGGCGCGTTCGTCTTCGCCTTCGCCGACTTTAGTGGTGATGGGTTCGTCGCCAATGCTGGGATAACCTTTGTCGTGTAGAGGGTTGTAGATGACTCCGTGTTCAGCCACGTAAACCCAGCTGTCTTTACGTGTCCACGTAGCTATAGGATTTACTTTCAGCCGACCTTTATTATCTAATTCAAATATGGGCATATTCCCACGGGTTACTGCTTGGTCACGGCGGCGCCCAGTTATCCAAGCGACGCTGTTGAGTTCATCTAGACTGCGTAGCAGTGGTTCAATTTTTGTAATGTGGTGGAATTGAGCAATATCCTTGTCCCAGAGTTTTTCGCCGTACTTGGCTTCAAAGGCTTCGCGGGTATTTAGTTCTGGAGTTTTGTAAGTTTGCAAATCGAGGTTGTAGATTTGTTTGGCTTTAGCTACTAATTCTAGGCTTTCAGGGAAGTGGTGCAAGGTGTCCAGAAAGATTACAGGAACGGGATGCTTCAGTTCACTGTAAAGAATATGGGTAATTATCATGTCATCCACATTAAAGGCGCTGGTTTGCACCAGTCCCGTTGGGATATTTTCTATAGACCATGCCAGTATTTCTTTGGGAGTGGCAGTTTCAAATTGCTCATTTAATTTCTCTAAGTCAAAAGCGATCGTTTGGTTTCTAGATGCCGTGGAGACTGTCATGATAATCTTCTATTCAAATATTTTTACCTTGATTAATATTGATCTTATCCCATAAAGACGCCTATTCCGCTCGGAGATAAGGTAATTATTCTGTTCGGGAATTACTATATTCTGGGAATGGGGCATTGGGCATTGGGCACTTGTACTGACTTGTACTGAGCGGCGCCGTTGGCGCAGCCTAAGAAGAGAAGGAGCGACGTCGTTGGCGCAGCCTCTCGTAGAGAAGTCTTGGGCATTGGTAAATAACAAATGGTCAGTAGAAATCATTACATAAATTACATAAGTAAGAATTACGATATTTACTAAGAAACTTTACGGAAATTTAAGTTTTACAATAGTTTTCTGGATATTTATACTGAGTTTGATATGGTTAAGGAACTATTAACAAAAAGGATTTTACTTAAATGAACAATTCAAAATTGCCCAATGCTTTAGGACAATCTATGATTATGGGCGCTTTCATGATCTTGACCAGCGTTGGGATTATTACAATCATGAACTTTTTCTAAGATTAAAGATTTCTAATTTTAGCAACAAGACTTCACATAGTCCTGCTCAAAACTGAGCGGGGCTTTTACTTTTGTTGTTCACATAAAACCGTGTATATTAACTTTTTTGTGTGACTTTGGGCAGAAAATAATTTAAAACCCGTGTTTTTACGTAGTTTTGCCATTAGAGAGTTTCAAATAGGGATGCGATCGCTATTTATTTTACACCTAATGACCGACTGGCGCTTTCGCTCCTGCACCGCCTTTACCCAGGAATAGTAATAAAGGTAATGAGCAAAGGAACCCTACCCCTACGACTCGAAAGCAATCTGCGTAAGATAAAACAGCAGCTTGGGTATCTACTATTTGACTAATTAAAGCTAGTGCTTGTTGTTGCGCTGTTGCCGCATCTATGCCTTGGCTTTGGAGTGCCCCATTGAGCAAGTCGAGGCGCTGATTGGTTTGTGGATCATAAGGACTAAGTTTTGTTAATAGGATGGCTCGATGAAAAGCTTCTCGTCGATCAAGCAGAGTAGTAAGTAGGGCAATGCCGATGCTACCACCCAGTTGTCGGGTGAGGTTATAGAAACCAGAGCCAGCAGAAACATCTTGTTTGGGTAAGGGGCCTAAAACTGCCAAACTCAAAGGGAGAAACATCAACACAGTAAAACCCCCACGCCATACCAATGGCCAAAATAAATCATCTGTGCCAGTTTGTGGGGTAATTGTTGCTAGTTGAAACATGACTCCAGATGAGCCGACAGCGCCCATTGCAATTAAAAATCGGGCATCAATTTTACTAGAGAGTTTGCCTAATAAAATCATCACGATCGCAGACGCTAAAGCCCCAGGCGCTAACAATAATCCTGTCTGCGTTGCCGTAAAGTGCAGCACACTTTGAGCAAATATCGGCACAGCAAAGAGTGTTCCATAAAGCCCCATACCCACCACTGCTGAAAGAACGCTTCCCGCAGCTAAAGACCGGTGACGCAAAACTCTCAAATCCACAGCCGGGTGATCTGTTTTCAGTTCTCGCCAAATAAACAACCCCAAGCCGATAATACTAGCGATCGCTAACGTGGTGATGAAATTGGAGGAAAACCAGTCGTCTGTCTCTCCTTCCTCTAACAAAGTTTGCATACAGCCAACAGCAATCACCAAAAATCCAATCCCGAACCAATCGACGGCTTGGCTTTGTGTCTCTTTCTGATCTTTATCTTTGGGCAAAAATGCGAAGGACATCGCCACTGCAATGATCCCGAAGGGAATATTCACAAAGAAAATCCACCGCCAGCCCAAACCATCTACCAGGAATCCCCCCAATGTTGGGCCGATGGCTGGGCCAGCAATTACACCTACCCCAAAAACTGCCTGGGCCAAACCTTGTTCAGCAGGTGGAAAAGTCTCGAACAAAATCGCTTGTGCTTTAGCTAGCAACCCGCCACCACATAAACCTTGAATAATTCGAGAAATAATCAGCATCGGTAGATTAAATGCCAACCCGCATAAAACCGAGGCAATGGTAAAGCCAATCAACGAGAAGATAAAGTAGGTTTTGCGCCCAAAGTAATCTCCCAGCCATGCAGATAAGGGAATTAAGACGACATTTGCAATTCCATATCCTGTCACCACCCAACCTACTTCACTGACAGTTGCACCCAGGCTAGCTTGGATATCCGTCAGCGCAACGTTAACAATACTAGTATCAATTACTTCTAAGATTGCACCAAGGGAAGCCGTAAAAGCGATCGCCCACTTCAATGGCCCCTGCACATAACCAAATTGGTCAAAAGTCGAACGTTTAATGTTGGTAGCCATTGTTAGCACAATTAATATTTGGAAGATGTCAAGCAATGCCTTGGTTGGGCTACGCCTACGCCAAAGCTAAAATTAAGTATTGTATATATACGCTACGGTAGCGTATCATATAGAAACGGTCAAGAGAGCTTTGAATAAAAAGTGGCAGAAATACTTATGCTAAAGATGGATGGTCACTGCTGCTGTTTTCGTGCATGAAAAATCCGGGTATAGGGCTTATTTGTTTCCCAGATGCTATGTTCTATGCCCAAAGGTAGAAGCAAATTGCCAAGAAGATATTGCTTAAGGATGATATTTTTATGAGTAAGCAAATCAACAGCCCCTCTGGACGCCCACGCAGCATCTACGCTGACCAAGCTATTCTGCAAGCGACTTTGGAGCTACTTGCAGAGGTAGGATATCAAAGTATGAGTATAGAAGCGATCGCTTCCCGTGCTGGAGTTGGTAAAACCACCATCTATCGGCGTTACACTACCAAAGAAGAACTAGTTGCAGACGCGATAGAAAGTCTCAGAGATGATTTAGCGATCCCCGGTAGTGGCAGCTTTTGGGGAGACATGGATATCCTAATTAATAATGCCGCCAAAAAAATAGATAGTCCCCTTGGTCGTCAGACACTCGCCCTAATCATTAGTACAGCGTCTAGCAATCCTCAGTTTGCCGAGGTCTATTGGACAAAATATACCAAACTCCGACGTGAAGCCTTTGCTAAAATACTTGAGCGTGCCAAGTCTAGAGGCGAAATTCACAAAGATGCAGACGTAGACTTAATTATCGATCTTGTGAGCGGGTCACTATATTATGCACTGATCTTCAAACCCACAGCCGAGCCAGTAGAAGCATACATACGCCGTACAATGAATCTTCTTCTCAGAGGGATTGGGAATAGGGCATAGGGCATGGGGAAGAGTTCTTCTAATTCCTAACTCCTAATATTATGTCCGCTTGATTACTTATTAAACCCCAAGAACCCCACCCCGCCAAAGCTCCCCTTAATCCCCTCCCCGCTTGCGGCGAGGGGATTAAGGGGAGCTTTGGCGTTGGGCGGCTCTGCCAACTTGTTCGCGCAGCTTCTCCCCTTGGGAGAAGCATCTGGTGTGTGGGGTGCAATGACTAATGCCCAATGCCCAATTCCAACTTGTTGCCAAAATAACTTTCCAGTATAGGTCATAAATGAGATGATGGAATAATTAGAGAAAAAGGTAAATAATTGTTATTTTTCTCCTTCCACTTCTGGTTGCAGAATGGCATCACAGTATTGAATGAGGATTGTCAAGCGATCGCTAATCGTTTGAAGTCTCGTTTGTGCAGTAGATGCCTGCCGCGCTCCTTGCAAAAACATCACATCTATTTCCAACAGGCGCAATTGCTTGCTCATTTCCGTTTGATAAGACTGCACTCGCCAGTCTTCTCCTTGGGGAGAGGCTTCTCTACAAGATGCTTCTCTACCAGATGCTTCGCCAACGCCAACGCCAACATCAGCCAAAGGCACAATCTGTTGCCTAAAGAATTGCTGCAACGAGGCTATACCTTGCCGCAGTTCGGGTGCAACAATTTGCGTAGTTGTGGCATCGGAGCGTAATTGCTCTAGTAAGGTTACAAATGCCTGATATTTCTCACGATTTAAAGACATCTAGTGGTACTTAAGATAGTATTAATGTCAAGTAATTTTTCTTCTACAATAAACTTTACTTAATCGTTTATCAGCACTAAAAGCCTCAAGTCGTGATTTGAGGCTTTGTTTGCCATCAATCGATTTTAAAATTTATGATCCTTGAAACTCAAACTGGATGACTACCAGACGCTCCTGCGTCGCTAAGGCTGCGCTATCGGCAATTGGAGAATCATCCTAACACTGTTTTTTTGAACGACAGCATCTTTTCAGGGCGATGCTGGTAGTTTTATTTATCTTTCACTTATCTACCAATCCTCTCTAAACCCAATTGTATGAGCAGCATAGCGATAAATTCATCAGCCGATCTAGCTATTCCAGAATGGTTAAAAAAATGTTTGAAGGAGTCATCGATAACTAGCGGCGCAGCTGAAGATGACCGAAGGTATAATGATACCGTCTTAATTGGTCGAGCATTTGAATTTGCTTACCAACTGCATCAAGGTCAATACCGCAAATCTGGAGAACCATACATTGCTCATCCCATTGCTGTAGCTGATTTGCTGCGTGACTTGGGGGGGAGTGCCGCTATGATAGCAGCTGGATTTCTGCATGATGTAGTTGAAGATACAGAAGTTACCAGTGAAGACATAGAACAGCGCTTTGGTCCAGAAGTGCGGCAATTGGTCGAAGGTGTCACCAAGCTTTCTAAAATCAATTTCACCAGCAAAACCGAAAGCCAAGCCGAAAATTTCCGGCGGATGTTTTTGGCAATGGCGCAAGATATTCGAGTCATTGTGGTGAAATTGGCAGACCGTTTGCATAATATGCGAACTTTACAATATATGTCAGAGGCCAGCCGCCGCCGCAGTGCCCAAGAAACGCGAGATATTTTCGCGCCCTTAGCCAATCGCTTGGGGATTTGGCGGATTAAATGGGAACTGGAAGATTTGGCTTTTAAGTATTTGGAACCGGAAGCTTTCCGCCAAATGCAGGAACTTGTTTCCGAAAAACGGACGGCGCGAGAAGAGAAATTGACCAAAGCTACAGACATTTTACGGGAACGTTTGCAGCAAACCGGAATCAACTTTCAAGATATCAGTGGTCGTCCCAAGCACCTTTATAGCATTTACCAAAAAATGCACCGACAGCAAAAGGAATTTCATGAAATTTACGATTTAGCAGCGCTGCGAATTATTGTCCAAAGCAATGAGGAATGCTATCGGGCGCTGGCGGTGGTTCATGATGCTTTTCGGCCAATTCCTGGAAGATTTAAGGACTATATTGGACTACCAAAGCCTAACCGTTACCAGTCGTTGCATACTGGGGTGATTGGCCTAACTGGTCGTCCTTTAGAGGTGCAAATTCGGACAATCGAAATGCATCATATCGCCGAGTATGGGATTGCCGCCCATTGGAAATATAAAGAAACAGGAGGTTCTAGTATTAGCCATTTGACAGCGACAGATGACAAGTTTACTTGGCTGCGGCAGCTGCTGGAGTGGCAAAGTGATCTCAAGGATGCACAAGAATATCTTGATAGCATCAAAGACAATCTATTTGAAGATGATGTCTATGTCTTCACCCCTAAGGGGGATGTTGTTCCTTTAAGTCCCGGTTCTACGACTATAGATTTTGCTTATCGCATTCATACCGAAGTCGGAAACCACTGTTCAGGGACGCGGGTGAATGGGCGAATGGTGCCACTGTCAACGCGGCTGCAAAATGGCGATATTGTAGAGGTTCTCACCCAAAAGAACTGCCATCCGAGTTTAGATTGGTTGAACTTTGTTAGGACTTCGGCGGCGAAATATCGGATAAAACAATGGTACAAGCGATCGCGCCGGGAAGAAAATGTTGCGCGTGGACGGGAGTTGTTAGAAAAGGAACTTGGTAAAACTGGTTTTGATAGTTTGCTGAAGTCGGATGCAATGGAGACTGTCGCCGAAAAGTGTAACTACCATAGTGTGGAAGATTTACTTGCCGGTTTGGGTTACGGTGAAGTGACGTTGAACTTGGTATTAAATCGTTGGCGAGAAGTAGCGAAGGGACAACAACCAGTTTTCACGGTGTCGCCATTTATCCCCAAAGAACCAACTACATCAAAAGCTTTGCGAGATGTACCTGTAACTACCTCCCGCTCCACATATTCGCCAATTGTTGGGGTGGAAGGTTTGGTGTATTATTTAGCTGGATGTTGTACCCCGATTCCTGGCGAACCAATTATTGGTGTGGTGACGCGAGGTAGGGGGATTTCGATTCATCGCCAAGGCTGCCATAATCTGGAGAGTGTGGAGTATGAGCGTTTAGTACCAGTTAGGTGGAACCCAACCGCCGAAAATAGTGGTTGTCCGCATACTTATCCAGTGGATGTGCAAATTGAAGCCCTTGACCGCGTAGGGGTGCTAAAGGATATTTTGTCACGGTTGAGTGACCAAGGGATCAATGTCCGCCATGCCCAGGTGAAAACCTCTATTGGTCAACCTGCATTGATCGACTTAGGAATAGATATACGCGATCGCTCTCAATTAGAGCAAGTGTTCGTCCAAATTAAGAAAATGAGCGACATTTTGAATATCCACCGTGTTGGTCAAATTGACGAGTAGGTGTCCCAATTGGTAGGGTGCGTTAACGCAGTGTAACGCACCAATTTAGGAGTCGAACGGTAGAGGCGCACAGGGCGCAGAGGAAGAGAGGAGGAAATCAATATACAGTGTTTTTACTTAAATAATTGGATTATATTTAATAATTCCAAATCAACGGCAGTATATTTTACATCTTTAATAGGCTTCGTCTGTCATAGCCTCTATTAAGATATGATGTTATTTGTAAATTCACGTTTTTTCACCTAAAATTTAACTTTAACCTTTCTTTAATCTTCATATTTTAGCTGTGGATATCACGGGTATTAGTTAGTAAGAATTAAGGCTAGTTTGGACATACTTTAAAAGTATAAAAGTTTGATAAAGTATGTCCAAACTTTTGGTTAGTCAATATCACACAGAAGTAGAAAGAATTATCCAATATGGCGGTTCACGTAAAGAAACATCGATTCGGGTTGCATTTCAAAACTTAGTTAATGAATATTGCAAACCTAGAGAATTTAGACTTATTCCCGAACTAGATTATAAAACAGCTAGCGGCAAAGTTGTTTATCCAGATGGCACTGTTAAAGATGCTTTGCGTTTGGATTGGGGCTATCGGGAAAGTAAAGATGAATATGACAATCTCGACCAAGAAATTGAGAAAAAGCTCATAAAAGGCTACCCAGATAGTAATATTCTGTTTGAAGACTTGAAGACAGCAGTTTTAATTCAGGGTGGACACGAAACTATGCGTGTCCTGATGAAAGATGCTGACGCGCTAGATGGAATAATTACATATTTTATTAACTATGTTCGCCCGGAAGTTAAAGATTTTCGTGAGGCGATTGAAACTTTTAAGGAAGACTTACCGACTGTTATAAATGCTTTGCGGGACTTAATTGATAGTCAAATCGAAACAAACGCAGCTTTTGAAACAGCGAGGGCTAAATTTTGGGGTATCTGCAAAGAATCAATTAATCCTGAAATCACTTTGCTGGATATTAGAGAAATGATGATTCAGCATATTTTAACTGAAGACATTTTTATCAGCATCTTCAATGAATCTCAGTTTCATCGAGAAAATAATATTGCTTTTAAAAAGTATAATCGATACGTTTTTTACAGGTAGCACTAAAAAGAATACTCTTGGTAAGTGAGTGGGTCAAATTAAATATAAAACCTTACTCTGCCTCCGGCTTCCCTCTCCGAACTCACGGAGAGGGATTGAGGGTGAGGTTTTATCTTATATTTAATTGTGCCTTCCTACTTACTATTGAGCGTTACTATGGTGTCATTAGAAGAACTGCTGCGAATATCTACAATCATCATGAAAAGCAGAAGTTTTTAAAAGTGCTTTATGAGAATTTCTACAAAGCATATAATCCGAAAGCTGCTGATAGGCTAGGTATTGTTTACACGGCGAATGAAATCGTGCGCTATTTATTCAACACATTTTTTGCCTATTTTGTCAATACGTAAGTACTGTATAAGTTTTAGTAACAATTTAGGTTGACTCTAATGAACCCTGAAATTATTTTGCTATATATAAAGATGGGGCGAAAACCTTTAAGAAATTTAAAATTCAAAAGTTACTAAACATAGTTGAGGGTTTGGTCATTTTTGACAATCCAGCATTTGGAAACCCGAAACCGTAAAGAGCAATTACCAATGAAATCAGAGGTCTATTATGATGTATAAAAAGATTCTAGTTGCGTTAGATCGCTCGGAAATAGGGCAACAGGTTTTTGAGGAAGCGTTGGGTTTAGCAAAGTTAACACAAGCTAGCTTAATGCTACTGCATGTCCTATCTCCCGAAGAAGAGGGTAGTCCTTACGTCCCTATGCTGTCTAATTTGGACTACTATCCAGGATTGACCAGTCAAAGCTTCGAGTTATACCAAAACCAGTGGGATACCTTTAAAAATCAAGGAATCCAAATGTTGCAATCTTTTTGTGCCCAAGCTAACACAGCAGGTGTCACTACGGAATTTACACAAAATATTGGAAATCCTGGTCGGATTGTTTGTGACTTAGCCCGTAATTATGACGCTGACCTAATTGTTATGGGGCGTCGGGGTCGTTCTGGAGTAATGGAACTATTTCTCGGTAGTGTGAGTAACTACGTGCTTCATCATGCTCCTTGTTCAGTGCATGTTGTACATCTTTCACTTACTCCTAAAACAGATGAACTTCTCAAACAAACTACAAGCACTTTAAGGGTTAACTAACCACTAACATTGCATAAATCAGGGGTGGTGGGACGTGTAACGAGGGGCGCGATCGCCTGCTGCTCGTTTGACCACCTACAAATAAGCTGATCGTGTCAAAATGTTATGTGTATAGTTTATTTACAAAGTCATTTATGCCGAAAGCAATTTGGAATGGAACTGTTTTAGCCGAGAGTGATAATACCGTAGTTGTGGAAGGCAACCATTATTTCCCTGTTGACACCATTAACAAACAGTATTTTACAGAAAGCAACACCCACACCACTTGTCCTTGGAAAGGTGTCGCCAACTACTACAGTATCGACGTTGATGGGCAAATTAATAAAGATGCTGCTTGGTACTATCCCAGCGCCAAGGAGAAGGCTAAGAATATTGAAGGCTATGTGGCCTTCTGGAGGGGTGTAAAAGTTGAGGCTTAATAAAGGTTCCTGGAAGTATTTTAGTTTCAGGAAATTGATATTATTTTCGGCTAATTGCCCATAAAATAATTAGCCCGCGCAGAGAAAAGTCTGAGCGGGCTTCGTATTTAAAGTATTTGCAAATTTATTTTAAGACGTAATTATACCTTCGCCTTGCGAAATGCTGCTTGCTTTCTCTTCGCCAGCCAAGCCAGACTACCAGCAAGTATACTACCAGCGATCGCACTTGGTTCGGGTACTCTTGCCAGGAAAATGGTACCAGATGTAATAGTAATGTTGCCTCCTGCTCCTGAATTAATGTTACCACCAGCGATCGCACTGGGTTTGGGTACTGGTTTCAATATAAGAAGATCATCGGCTCTGAGAGTTATGTTACCTCCTAGAGCAGCGTTGATTTCCCCAGAATTGCCGCTGGTGCTATTAAGAATTATTAGCGTAGGAGTAGAGATAGTTAAATCGCCGACGTTAGTGGTGTTATCACTGTTATTGAGATTGTTAACTGCCAAAGTAGCAGCTTGTGCTGATTCTACTTGCATTATTGCCCAGCCCAGAGCTACGGCTGTAGAAATAGCTTGAGCGACAGCCTTTTTTCTATTGTTTTTTGTCACGGATTGTGAATCCATTTTTAGAGCAAAAGACATGAATCTATAACTTGACGATTTTACACTTACTTAACCATAGTGATCGCTTGGTGCGCGGTTTACTGCCATTGATATAACTTTATAATTATAGCTAACAAGCAAAAGGCATGACTTAAAAAAACAAGCAAAGCCATTTGTTACGATAACTTCTATATTAATCAGGTTTGCTTAACTATTTACAACAAAGGTCTAATCATTTGCTAGAAATGTTTGTATATTAATCAGGTTTGCTTAACTATTTATAACAAAGGTATAAGCATTTGCTAGAAATAAACAAACTATTGTTACTAAGGTTCAAACATTTGTAACAACGGCTTGTATTTTTGTAACGAATAGACAAGGTGTAGTTACTTAAGTAGGTAAACCCACATAGTGAGGCAAGGCAACAACCATGCAAAATATCACCAGAATTACCCGTAATCCAGAAGTGATGGGCGGTAAAGCCTGTATTTGAGGAATGCGTGTCACTGTTGGTACTATCATTGGTTTAATGGCATCTGGACACAGCAATAGCGATATCCTCAAAGCATATCCCTACCTCGAAGAAGCTGATATTTATGAGGCGCTTGCCTATGCTGCATGGCGAGTTGAAGAAATTGAAGTGCCTCTAAGAAGTGCATGAAAAGTTTAATGTTTATTGCTTGTTGATAACAACATAAGCATTTGCTACAAATAAACAAGCTGTCATTACTAAGGTGCAAGCATTCATAACAAATGCATAAGCGATCGCTATAACTGAGTACGCAATTGCTACAAATGAGTACGCGATCGCTACAAATGAGTAGCCATTTATAATTAATACTTAATTTGTTAGATTAAATTTTAAGCATTAGTTATGAATGAGACAGTGATCGCTACAAATGAGTACGCAATCGCAGCAAATGAGTATCCATTTATAATAAATGCTTAAGCTGTTGTTGCTAACAGACAAACATTCGTAACGTCTGCGTCTGTCTTTGTAATCAGTAAACCAAAAAGTTTTTCTCCAAAGGGCGATCGCTAAAATACTTATACTTTTTGATACTTATTGTTACGCAATTCTCTAACCAGCAGAC
>NZ_JBTYKD010000134.1:0-32561 GCF_054880495.1 Nostoc sp. | reverse complement strand
AAATCAAAGTTTAGAGATATTTTGCGTCAGTCCTAGTTAGGAGTTAAAATTCATAACTCTTAACTCCTAACTCTTCTAACCGTTGGAGTTGAATTTGATGCAAGCGTGGGCCAACAATTGACACGACAGTGAATTCGAGATTTTGATAACAGAAGGTTTCGCCTTTGGCAGGAATTTTCTGGAGCTGATACAGCAAAAAGCCTCCTAGTGTTTGATATTCTCTTGTCAAGGGCAAATTGAGATGTAAAATCTCATTCAGGTCTTCGAGGTTGATTTGTGCCTGCACCAAAAATTTATGCTTATCTAACATCTGAATCAGTAAGTCGTCACTAGTTTCAGCTTCGCTGGCGTCGCCAATGATTTCGGCAATGACATCTTTAATTGTCACTAGTCCCACAGTACCGCCAAATTCATTCACTACCATGACCATAGCTGGTTTCTCTTGTTGCATCATTGGCAAAAGTTCACTCAAGGACGTGTGTTTTGGAACAAATCGGACTGGACGCATCCAAGGTTGGATTTGTGTCTCCAGACTTAGCTTTCCTAGAGCCAAAGGTTGTGCCAAATCTTTAAAATAAACAATGCCGCGAACATCGTCTAAAGATTCACCAATCACCGGATAGCGAGAATAACCAGTAGAAGCCATTTCCTTGAGTAATGTCTGGAAGGTAGCATCTTTTGGCAGCACGACAATACTGGTGCGGGGGATCATCACATCTTGGGCCATGACATCCCCAAACTCAAAGACATTATTGAGCAATTCTCGCTCTGAACGCTGTAAACCGGTAGACCCCCATTCTGTAGAGATAATCAGTTGCAATTCTTCGGGAGTCACAGGCGGCCTCCAGCCTTGACCTGTGTATTGGATGCCAAAAACACGCAACAAGCAACGAGTTGATTGGTTGAGAATCCAGATGAAGGGGCCAAAAAAACGCACGATCGCTTTTACTGAAGGCCCCAAAAACCTAGCTAGCTGTTCTGAGTAGAGCATAGCTAAGGATTTGGGACATAGTTCTCCGATCACAATTTGCAAATAGGCAATCAAGAAAAAGGTGATGGGAATTGATAGGGAATGGGCGATGAAGGTAGTCATCCCAATAGGTAAAGGCCAGGATTTTAACCATGTATTTACCAGCACGACTATCGTACTTTCTCCAATCCATCCCAGTGCCAAACTAGAAAGGGTAATGCCTAACTGGGTGGTAGATAGTAGTCGGTCAATACTACGTTGTAGCATATCCACAGCGATCGCGGGAATATCCCCAGCCTTAACTAGCTGGTGAATACGCGATCGCCGCACACTCACCATCGAAAATTCCGCCGTCACAAAAAAGGCATTTATGGCAATCAGCAGCAACACTGACAACAACCGCAGCGCCACGTCTGTCCAAATTAAATTAGGAAAACCACTTACCACCAAAGCTCGTGTAAAACTCACGCCCTCCATTTAAGGGAATTGGGGAATGGGGAGATAAGGAGAATAACTATGCCCAATGCCCCATGCCCCATGCCCAATGCCCAATCCCCAATCTCCAATGCCCAATCTACCTTTGTACAGGAATATTCGATGCCTCTAGCTTTAATTCTTGAGCCGGATAATCAGTGAGAGCAAGTGATATCTTCTTGACATCATCAAGTAAAGCTGTGGGAATGCTCACTGTACCGGAAAATGTTGGTCCATTTGCAGGCAATTCTGTTGGTAAACCCTCTGTACTAGCACTCAGAGTTCGTCCTTTATCATCGGTAACATCTAAAAAACTATACAAGAAGCGCACAGAATCTTTACCTTTGTTCTGCATTTTCACTTTCAGTAGCAAATCACCACCAGAGTAGCGGACAGATTGCACAGACATGGTTACACCCTCACTCTGGGCAATAACCGGAAAACCTGGCTGGAGTTTTTCTTCAACCACTTGTGGGCGTTTTTCCTCTGGTTTCTGCTTGCTGCTATTGGTTTCTTCATCATCTTCCTCTAGGTTTTCCGATTTAGCCGCCTTGGTCTTACCCTCAATTCGCGCCTTGACAATTTTCAGGATCTCTTGCTCTTTTAATAGCACTAGTCCTGTCTGTTGGGAGCTATTTGTCTTATTGGTGGCAAATTTGGTTGTCGGACGCCCATCTGGTGTAGTAACGCCTTTAAGTGCTGAACTCCCCAGTTGAAACCCCAAAAACGCGCTCACAGAACCTGCTCCTAACATCAGGATTAACAAAATCAAAGTAAGAAGTACAGTAGAACTTATTTTCATCGCTGACAAGCTATCACAAAAGAATGCTGGTCTATTTAAGAATAGTGAAGCTTTTGACCTCAATCCTTAAAGGAACTTAATCAATATTAGTTTGCACTATTTTATGATTAAACTATGTAGTATAAAAATCTGGTAAATTATTGTCCAGTATTCACAGGCGGTAAATTTGTGCTATAATCATCCAATTGGCTAGACTCAGGGCATTGAGGTATTTTCCTCACTCTAAAATTAGCAAATCAGGTTGACCTAAAAGTTAAAGTAATTGACTCATAGGAACCCAAAACCCAACAAAACAAGCGCCTTTGGCCGATTGGGGAGGCAGCGAACTCATAATTCGCCTTCAGGCTGGTTCGATTCCAGCAGGGCGCACTAAATCCTAAATCAGCAAAAACCATTGACACTCCCCGCGAGTAGAACGACGGGGATTCTTGAATCTAAGACATGGCTTGCTCATGCAGGATTACTCCAGCAAGAGTAGTGGCCGCATCTCCCCAAGCGGGGAAAAGCGTCTAGCGCAAAGGTTCCGGTATGCCCTACCGTACCCAATCCCGACTAAGGATATTTCTAGCCGCGTTTTCAACCCTATCCATCAAACAACCACATTTACAAGCATGGGTTCGAGTAGAGGAAAATTTTTATAACTCCTAACTCTTAACTCCCAACTCCTAACTACCACTCCCCACTCCCCACTTCCCACTCTCCATTACCCCTTATCCCCAGAGGGGGCCCCACCTTCCCCACTCCCCAATTTTACGGAGGTGATAAAGTTTCAAACGTGAATTCAGTTCCCACTTTGAGTTTGTTGCTATTGACACGTGGAGACATCATCAGCGATGTGTCATAAGGATTTGGTAAATCAGGAGTGCGAATATAAGGATCGTTGCTAACTTGCTGAGTCAGGACATCACGATATAAAGTGTTAAGCAACTCAGCATCGTGGGCAATTTCATTTTCTGGGAAGGAACCACCGAAACTGGAACCAATTCCTAGAAATGAGTCTAGCTGACGCTTGAGGCTACCATTTTCGTAGAAATTGCGATCGTGACTAAAAAAAGCTCGTTCAAATACATCATTTGTAGTTTCATAATTGGGTGTTTGTATTTGGGCAGATGCAACACAGGGAAAAGCAATACCAGCAGCAAGCAGCACTAATAAACCACCAAGGGTTTTTAATTTTATACGCACGTTTCTGACTCCTCAATTTTTGGGCAATCTTAATTTATGCTTAAGTTCAGAACTCTGATGAGTTCAACCTTTGGTGTAGCACAACTTTTAATGTTTTGTAATGACGTATCCTACTGAAACTCTTACCCACTCAGATATTTGGGCAACCACTGCTGATTTCACTACCTTGCGCCACAAGTTACTAGATTTATTTTGCCAACTTGCTTATCAAGAGGGTGATTTTCTCCTCTCTTCTGGGCTGCGTAGTTCTTATTATGTCAACAAGACACAAGTAACACTCCATCCTCAAGGCGCTTTGGCAGTTGGAAGATTACTGTTTCCTTTGTTACCCGTTGATACACAGGCTGTCGGTGGTTTAACAATGGGGGCTGACCCAATTGTGACAGCAGTGAGTGTAGTTTCTGTTTATGAAAACCGACCAATACCAGCGCTGATTATTCGCAAGGAAGCCAAGGGTTATGGGACGAGAGCTTATATAGAAGGACCCAGTTTACCAGAAGGTGCAAAAGTAGTAGTTTTGGAAGATGTGGTTACAACTGGGCAATCTGCTCTGAAAGCGGTTGAGCGTCTTAAAGATGCAGGTTATACCGTAAATCAAGTAATTTCACTGGTGGATAGACAGCAAGGCGGAGGTGAGTTGTACCAGTCAGTTGGGTTGAAGTTTGAAACTTTGTTTTCGATTCAGGAAGTTCAGGAACGCTTCCGACATCTTGCAAATTCATGAACAATAAGACTTGTGTAACCTCGTTCCCAGTCTTCAGACTGGGAATGTATTCCGAGAGGGCTGCTGCCTCTGGTCAAGAAACAGGAGGCCGCAGCCCCCCAGAGTAGTTTCCCAGCCTGGAGGCTCTTAAGCAGTCAGGGCAAGGGCTGTATCTTAACTTAGTGCCATTCGGACTTCTACTAATTCGTAATTCGTAATTAGTACAAGTTCTGAGTTTGAAACAATAGGGTTCAGTTCAAGACTATAGAACTAGTATTTGATTTTTGAAATGCACGTAGTGGACCCTCTAGGCTAAAATAGTGCATTAGACGTAGGTTGGGTGGAGCGGAGCGCAACCCAACTGATTATCAGGATGTTGGCTTTGGCAAAGCCTCCAACGCCACTTGCTACAACGCGGGAAACCCGCGCAACGCAGTGGCTCCCCAACCTACAATTTTTTTCCAACATTCTAGCCAAGAGTGGCTACTACAAGACTACCGAGATTTTTTCATAAATCAAATATGATTTATATATAATATAGACTTAAGCACTTACGGATTAATAGAAAATAGGAACTTAAATTAATCGGGTAAAAAGTCTTGATCCAAGTATTCATACGCACTTATACATTCATAAATTAAATGTCGACATTTCACAAAATAATGTCGCATTTTTTAGCTAGAGTTCTTTTACACAAGGGTATTGTTTATTCTTACCAAATAATACCAAACACCGGGTTTTTACGCAGATTTCTAAGACAAATGTATCTTTGAATTGCGAATTCTTACGTAGGCATCGCTCTTTTAAAAAAACTTTTTGGTTTATTGAGCATCGGTTTGAGCAAATTCTTCAAATAATTCAAGGTAATTTTCCTTGTCTGAATTTTTAACTTAGATAGATTCACAATTTTTTGATTTCCAAAACCCCTAACCTCAACTATGGATTCACCAAATCCTATCTCACTCTCTTGGCTGAGCCCTTCAGCACTGAAGGCTTTAGAAGTTTACAGTGAGGAATCGGTGTATGCCCCCGGTTATATTCAGCCACATGGATTGTTGCTGATGCTGCAAGAGCCAGACCTCAAAATCTTGCAGATTAGTGAAAATGTGGAACAGTTTTTTGGGATTTCGGCAGAAGCCTTGCTGGGTCAACCCTTACAACGTTTGTTTTCCGACGCTCAAGTGCAGCGAATTGCTGGGTATCTAGCTCAAGATAACCTAGAGCTTTACAATCTATTTAAGCTAAAAACGCGGCGAAGGGTTGACCAGACTGGTTCGCAAGGGAAAAATCAGACATTCAGAGGTGTGATGTACCGGACGGTAGATGGGTTGACCTTGGAACTAGAACCTCAGGGAACCATCCAAAGCACCCATTCAATCCAATTTTATCACAACGTGGAAGCCGCGATCGCTAATCTCCGTAATGCCACGAACCTGACGAATCTGGCTCAAACCGTTGCCAGAGAGGTGAAAGCAATGACTGGGTTTGATCGGGTGATGATCTACCGCTTTGAGGCAGACGACAGTGGTGTGGTGATTGCGGAGGAGAAACCGAGGCATCTAGAAAGCTACCTGGGACTGCACTATTTGATGATAGACATTCCCGCGCCAGCCCGTAAGTTATTTTACCGCAGCTGGATGCGATTTGTTCCCGATATCAATTACACCCCTGTCAAACTGATTCCCACCAATTATCCTCTGACGAATACACCCCTTGATCTGAGTAATTCTGTGTTAAGAGGAGTGTATCCCTGTCACATTGAATACTTACAGAATATGGGGGTTGCTGGGTCGATGACGATTTCGTTGATCAACGACAAACGCCTCTGGGGATTAATTGCCTGTCACCACTACAGCCCGAAACTAGTGGATTATGAAACTCGCAAAGCCTGTGAATTTTTAGGACAGTTTGCCTCAATGGAACTAGTGCATCAGCAAGAACGAGAATTGCATGTTTACCAAAGGCAGCTGAAAGCGATTGAGCATGAACTACAACAGACGTTCTTGCAGGAGTCCAATTTTATTGAGCAAGTGTTGACCCGAAATAGTTCTCAATTACTGGATCTAGCTCATGCTCAAGGAGCCGCGATTTTGCTTGATGGTCATCTGACATTAGTTGGTCAAACGCCATCAGTTACGGAGGTGCAGGAGCTTGTGACGTGGTTGATGCAACACAAGGAGGAATCAGTGTTTGCTACCAATTCCCTCTCACGTTTATATCCAGAAGCAAAGGCATTCAAAGATCAAGCCAGCGGCCTCCTGGCAATTTCAATCTTATTGAACCATATTAAACAAAAGTCTTACCACATTCTCTGGTTTCGACCGGAGCAAATCCAGACTGTGAATTGGGCGGGCAACCCCCTGGATGCAATCACAATCAAGGAAATTGGAGAGATGGAATTGTCTGCCCGGAAGTCGTTTGCAATGTGGAGGGAAACCGTGCTGGAAACTTCCTTGCCTTGGGAGGTGGCGGAGTTGGAAGTTGCTACTGAGATGCGAAATATGCTGATATTGGTAGTGCTGGAGTTTTCTCAGACAGCCCTAAAACAAGCCGCAGAAGAAGCCGCGATCGCCAGCCGCATTAAAAGCCAGTTCCTTGCTAAAATGAGCCACGAATTGCGGACTCCCCTCAATGCCATTTTGGGATTTACTCAGTTGATGAATCGCAACCAAAAGATTCCATCTGAGTTTCAAGAGGATTTAGGCATCATCAGCCGCAGTGGAAAACACTTGCTAACTCTGATCGATGATGTGCTGGAAATGTCTAAAATTGAAGCGGGTCAGTTACAGTTAACGGAAAGCTGTTTTGATTTGCACCACCTAATCTACTCGATCAGAGATATGGTTGGCCTCAAAGCTTTAGAGAAAGGAATTGATCTGATCATAGAGCGGCATCCCAGCGTTCCTCGCTATGTATATGGTGATGAGTCAAAACTGCTCCAAATTCTGCTCAACCTATTAAGCAATGCGATCAAATTTACGACAATAGGTAGTGTGACCCTGCGATTAGAAGCTTTGACTACGAGAGTAGGCAGCGTCAAGTCACTTGATTCAATTTCTACACATAATTCCCAACCAATCATCACCCTTCATCTGGAAGTTGAAGACACTGGATGTGGTATCGTTCAGTCCGATATCGAGACTGTGTTTAAACTCTTCACGCAAACAGAACTAGGTCGCGATGTTCAAGGTACAGGCTTAGGTTTATCGATTAGCCGTCAGTTGGCCCGTTTAATGGGTGGTGATATTACAGTGCGAAGCATCCTAAATCAGGGGTCAATCTTTATTTCTGAGATTTTATTGAGTCTGGTAAGCTCAGTAGATATCATCGCAAGCGAAACGACTCGCCCTGTTATTGGTTTGGAACCGGGACAGCCCAATTATCGGATTCTGGTGGTGGAAGACTTGAGAGAAAATCGCCAGTTGCTCGTCAGGCTATTGGAATTAGTTGGATTTAAGGTATGTGCAACCGAGAACGGAAAAGAAGCGATCGCTCTGTGGTCAGAATGGCATCCCCACCTAATTTTGATGGACATTCAAATGCCCGTGATGGATGGGTACGAGACTACCCGGCAAATTCGAGGGAGTGAGGGAGGTAAAGACGTCGTGATTATTGCGCTGACAGCCTATGCTTTTGAGGAAGACTACACCACCAGCACTCAGGTAGGCTGCAACGACCACATCACCAAACCATTTCTAGAAAGTGTCCTATTTGATAAGATGGCACACTACTTGGGAGTCCGCTACCGCTACCGCGAAGAAGCTGTACCGACCTTAGACCAGCAAACCTTATCTCATAAATCCCTAACTGCCAAAGATTTACAGGTAATGTCACCAGAGTGGATTATTTTGGTGTATCAAGCCGCTCTAGATCTCAATGATGCCGAACTCTACAATCTCATTGCTCAAATCCCTAACCAGGAGCAAGTTCTTACCAATGCTCTAAAATATCTGGTGGATAACTTTCAGTTGGAAGCGATAGCAATTCTAAGCCAAACTCAGGAAAAAGACTATGGCTAATTTTCTTAAACCCTCTTCGGAAACAAATATCCTCATTGTGGACGATGCCCCCGACAATCTACGGTTATTAATCAAAATATTAGAGTCGGAGGGTTATATCATCCGTAAATCCCTCAACGGGAAAATGGCATTACAAGCTGCTTATCGACATCCACCGGATCTGATTCTGCTTGACATATTTATGCCCGAAATGAGTGGCTTTGAAGTTTGTCAACAGTTGAAAGGATCAAAAATAACAGACCAAATTCCCATTATTTTTATTAGTATCCTTGACCAAATCAAAGATAAAGTGGAGGCATTTAAACTGGGTGGACAAGACTATATCACCAAGCCCTTTCAGGAACTTGAAGTGCTCATGCGAGTCAGAAACCAGCTACTCATCAAACAGCAACACCAAAAACTTGCTGAACAAAATCAACACCTAGAGCATGAAGTTCGCGAACGCCTGAAGGCTGAAGCAGAGGTCAGACAGCTATCCCTAACTGATGAGTTGACAGGACTCTATAATCGACGTGGTTTCTTTTGGTTGGCAAATCAGCAATTCAAAATTGCCCAACGCACACAAATGTTCTGCTGTCTTTTGTTTATTGATATAGATGGTTTAAAGCAGATTAATGACTCTCTAGGGCATAAAAAAGGAGACAGAATGCTTGTTGACACAGCCCAATTACTAAAGCAAACCTTCCGTGATTCGGATATTATTGCCCGTATAGGAGGAGATGAATTTTTAGTCTTAGTTTCTGTCGAGTTCAACAATACAGATGAATTTTATCCTCGATTGCAAGCAAGTATTGATCACTATAATCAAGAGCATAATTACTCACCTAAATTATCCATAAGTTTTGGTGTGACACAATGTGCCTTAAATGCAAAGGTTTCACTAGAACAATTGATAGAAGAGGCTGACAAGCTAATGTATGAGGATAAACGCACTAAACGTTCCCCAAATCATAAATTGTTCTATTGAAAGTAGAAATATCGACAGTATAATAGACTTATTGCAAAAGTCAAAAACCCACCTGAAAATTTATTTTCCTTTCTTATAGCTCAAGTCGCTTTAAACCAACTGATGACAGTGATTTTAGTCCGTTGAAATAGAGTTTTGCTATTAACCAGGAACCTGAGTCTCTGGCGGTTCAAGTATTTTCGCAGTAGGTTTAATTAATCGGGTAAAAAGTCTTCGTCTAAGCATTCATACGCACTAAAGGGAGACTCAACAGGAAAAGTATCAACAAAAGCCAGCAGCGGGATTTGAACTCGCGACCTTCCGATTACAAGTCGGATGCACTACCACTGTGCTATGCTGGCAAACTTCGCGATTGCTCTCAATATAGCAACCACAATTTATAATTGTACCATAATCAACCTATTTGTCTAGATGCGATCGCTAAAAAATATCTGACTCTTCAGAAATTAGGCTAGAAAACCAGAGATTTTGGCAATATCACTGCTTTTGTGCGCCTAGATGGTTAAGTTGGCGTAGCAATTGTGATGAATTAACACGCCTGGTAAAGCAACAAAAATATATAATTGTTCTTTACATATCATAAGCATGGCAGTGTTGATCGGACGAGATTTATTAAGTCTGGCGGACATCAGTCCAACAGAACTTCAAGAACTCCTGCAATTGGCAACTCAACTTAAATCACAACAGTTGAAGTTGCAGTGTAATAAAGTTTTGGGGTTGTTGTTCTCCAAAGCTTCAACTCGCACGCGGGTAAGTTTTACTGTGGCGATGTATCAACTGGGGGGACAGGTAATCGATCTTAACCCCAATGTCACTCAAGTTAGTCGCGGGGAACCTTTGCAGGATACGGCGCGGGTGTTAGATCGATATCTGGATATTTTGGCAATTCGCACTTTTGCACAGCAGGATTTGGAAATTTTTGCTAACTATGCCAAAATTCCGGTAATTAATGCGCTGACTGATGCAGAACATCCCTGTCAGGTATTAGCGGATTTATTGACGATTCAAGAAGGCTTTGGCACCCTTTCTGGGTTAACTTTAACCTACGTGGGTGATGGGAATAATGTGGCTAATTCTCTGATGTTGGGCTGTGCTTTGGTAGGGATGAATGTTAGAATTGCTACCCCTAGCGGATATGAGCCAGATTCTAGAATTGTAGAACAAGCAAGAGCGATCGCTAATCACAAAACTGAAGTCCTCCTCACTCATGATCCAGAATTAGCAGCCAAGGGCGCTGCTGTACTTTATACTGATGTTTGGGCAAGTATGGGGCAAGAAGCAGAAGCAGGCGATCGGATGCCAATTTTCCAGCCTTACCAAATTTCGGAACAGCTATTGAGCCTTGCTGATCCAGAGGCAATTGTTTTACACTGTTTACCAGCCCATCGTGGTGAAGAAATTACCGAGGCAGTTATTGAAGGTTCCCAATCACGAGTTTGGGAACAGGCAGAAAATCGCTTGCACGCCCAAAAAGCTTTGCTTGCCAGTATCTTAGGGGCAGAATGAAAGGAGTTAGGAGTTAGGAGAGACGCGATTAATCGCGTCTGTACGGGTGTTAGGAGAGACGCGATTAATCTGTGTCTGTACAGGAGTTTGGAGAGACGCGATTAATCTGTGTCTGTACAGGAGTTTGGAGAGACGCGATTAATCTGTGTCTGTACAGGTGTTTGGAGTCAGAATAACGAGTGTGCAATCGGCTCCTGACTACTTTTTGGTTAAAAATCCTAAATAAGGGACTTCCAAATAAAAAAATATCCAACTATTTATTGTGGGGTGGGCGTCTCGCCCGCCCAGTAACCAAAGGCTCTCGTGTCGCCCACCCCACAAGTAGTAGTAATTTATTTCTTGGAAGTCCCTAAATAGGTAAAAGGAAAGAGAATATTCTTTGTTTTGCCTTTTATATTTTTACTTTTCTCTTGTTATGGGGAGTTTTTTGTAGTACTAATGTTCTAGAGACATTTATAATTACTTCCCGCAAATTTATGGAACGTCTAACGGAAGCTCAACAAGAACTTTACGAATGGGTGACAGAATACATTCGATCGCACCAGCATTCGCCTTCAATTCGGCAAATGATGCAAGCGATGAATTTAAAGTCACCAGCACCAATTCAAAGTCGCTTAGAACATTTACGCACTAAAGGATATATAGAATGGACTGAAGGCCAAGCGCGAACAATTCGGATTTTGCGTGCTGTTAAGCAAGGTGTACCAATTTTGGGGACGATCGCTGCTGGTGGTTTAATAGAACCGTTTACTGATGCTGTAGATCATTTAGACTTTTCTAATTTCTCATTACCTCCCCAAACCTATGCTTTGCGGGTAGCTGGCGATAGCATGATTGAAGATTTAATTGCTGATGGTGATGTCGTATTCCTGCGTCCAGTAGCAGAACCAAATCATTTAAAAAATGGTACCATCGTCGCTGCCAGAGTTGATGGATTCGGTACGACATTAAAACGTTTTTATCGCCAAGGCGATCGCGTTACCCTAAAACCAGCAAATCCTAAGTATAATCCCATTGAAGTCAGTGCTATGCAAGTGCAGGTGCAAGGTTCACTTATTGGTGTTTGGCGCGGTTACAACTGAGTAGTAAACTACCCACCACCAATTGCTAAGAGCAATATGGTGGGGGCTTTAAAGCCCAGAGTTTACCCGACTAAGTGTTAAATCACTACGATTTTTGGGTCATCTTACCTACAAATACGCAGCCAGTTTGTAGCACCGCAGTCGCCACAAACTCCTCCACCCCCACAAGGCGCTGCTCTCTAAGGTTAACAGTTAAACAGAATCATTGGGTTTGAGTCCGTGCTGTTAGCGTAAAAAGCCTTTAAATCATTGTCCAGGCTAACTTTACCCGCAAGGAGGGACTTCATGTCCAAAATATTTGTCATTGACCAAAACAAACGTCCATTACATCCAATTCATCCAGCACAGGCACGACAGTTATTAAGAAATGCAGTCGCAGCAATTTATAGACAATTCCCATTTACTTTAATTTTGAAAGAGTCACGTTCTAAATCTCCTGTTTTACATTTGAGACTAAAAATTGACCCTGGCGCAAAATTCACTGGACTCGCATTAGTCAACGATGCAAGTGGAGAGGTTGTATTTGCAGCAGAATTAAAGCACAGAGGCTTTGCGATTAGAGATGCTTTAACATCTAGACGACAACTAAGACGTGGCAGACGAGCAAGAAAAACTCGTTATAGAAAACCAAGATTTTTGAATAGAACTCGTCCACAAGGATGGCTAGCACCTAGCCTACAAAGTCGTGTTGATAATATCAAAACTTGGGTTGAGAAGTTCTGTCAATTTGCACCAATCACAGTTATCAGTCAAGAGCTAGTACGCTTTGATATGCAGCTAATGGTCAATCCCGACGTTCAGGGTAAAGAATATCAACAGGGAACTTTGGCGGGTTACGAAACGAGAGAATATTTATTAGAAAAGTGGAATAGACAATGCGCTTACTGTGGTGTCAAAGATATCCCTTTTCAGGTTGAACATATTCATGCAAGAGCAAAAGGGGGTAGTAATTCGATTACAAATTTAACGCTAAGTTGCGAAAAATGTAATGTCAAAAAAGGGACTAAAGATATCAAAGATTTTCTTAAAAAAGACCCCTCAAGATTAGAGAAAATCTTGAAACAGGCTAAAAAACCATTGGCAGATGCAGCAGCCGTTAATGCAACTCGGTGGGCATTGTTAGAAGTTTTGAAAGCAACTGGATTACCAGTAGAAACTGGTTCAGGAGGTTTAACCAAGTTTAATCGCAGTCAACAAAAGCTCGAAAAAACTCACTGGTTAGATGCCGCCTGTGTCGGTAAATCAACTCCTGAATTGATTATCAAAGATGTTAAACCATTGTTAATTTCAGCTAATGGGCATGGTTCTAGGCAATCATGTCGCACAGACAAATTTGGTTTTCCCAATAGACACGTACCTAGAGAGAAAATACATTTTGGCTTTCAAACTGGCGACATTGTTAAGTCTTTAGTTACTACTGGTAAAAAACTTGGTAACTATGTTGGAAAAGTGGCTATTCGTTCATCAGGCAGTTTCAATATTTCAACCAAGAACGGATTGATTCAAGGAATATCTCACAAATTTTGTAAACGTATTCATGCAAAAGATGGTTATTCGTATGCAATTTAAACCCAAGAAATTAGGAATTACTCAACTATCTCCTGATTTTTTTGTGCTAGCGCACAAAATTAATCACTCCTATGTTTCGTAATTCCCCCTCCATTCCTCCCGCCACTGATTCCGAGTACAGAATTCAGTGGGGGTCTCCTGGAGGTTTTAGATGAATGGGGAGTAGGGAGTGGAGGAGGTGGGGGAGATGTGGGAGAAATAACTAATGCCCAATACTTCTCTTCTTAGGCTGCGCCAACGACTTCTCTACGAGACGCTACGCGAACGCTCAGTACAAGTGCCCAATGCCCATTTGCTTATATATATGTACCTGACGCCAAATCCAGTGCAGCAACTGCCCACTTTCCGGTTGAAATTACCAATTGCAAGGGAAAGTCAGGGCAGTTATTACACTCTGCAACCATTACCAGGATGCCCAAGAATGCCTCCGTCTCTGCAATTGCGGCAATATCAGCGAGAAGCGATCGCTAGCTGGTTTACCAACAATGGCAGAGGGACGCTGAAAATGGCTACTGGTAGTGGTAAAACGATTACTGCACTAGCGATCGCTTGTGAATTATATCAGCAGATTAATTTACAAGTGTTGTTGGTGGTGTGTCCCTACCGCCATCTCGTCACCCAATGGGCGCGAGAATGTGAAAAATTTAATTTGCAACCCATTTTAGCTTTCGAGAATTTACGCACTTGGCAAAGTCAACTTTCGACGCAAATTTATAATCTGCGTTCTGGTTCTCAACGGTTTGTCACGGTGATTACTACGAATTCCACTTTAATTGGAGATGGGTTTGGATCTCAACTCAAATATTTTCCCGCCAAAACTTTAATTATTGGGGATGAGGCGCATAATTTAGGCGCACCTAAGTTAGAAGAAAGTTTACCGCGCAATGTTGGGTTGAGACTAGCTTTATCTGCCACACCGGAGAGGTATTTTGATGATTTTGGTACGCAATCTCTATTTGATTATTTTGGCCCGGTTCTCCAACCAGAGTTCACTTTAAGGGATGCGCTCGCTCAAGGTGCTTTGGTACATTATTTGTATTATCCGGTGTTGGTAGAGTTAACTGAAGCAGAAAGCATTGCCTATTTAAAGTTAACTAAAAGAATTGGGCGATCACTACTTTATCGAGCTCGAGAAAATCGGCAAGCGGGATTTGAAGACAATGAAGATTTAAAGCCGTTGTTGATGCAAAGAGCAAGATTAATTGGGGCGGCGGAAAATAAATTAAATGCTTTACGGGATTTAATGGCAACTCGCCGCGAAACGACTCACACTCTTTTTTATTGTAGCGATGGTTCACAAGATGCGGGACAACGTTCATCTCTACGCCAACTTAAAGCTGTTGCTAAAATTCTGGGGGTGGATTTAGGGTATAAGGTAAGCACCTATACAGCCCAAACATCTTTACAAGAAAGGGAAATATTGCGTCGTCAATTTGAAAGCGGTGAGTTGCAGGGTTTGGTGGCAATTCGTTGTTTAGATGAAGGTGTCGATATTCCGGCAATTCAAACTGCGGTGATTTTATCAAGTTCTGGTAATCCCCGCCAATTTATCCAACGACGGGGGCGAGTTTTACGTCCTCATCCTGCTAAGGAACGCGCTACTATATTTGATATGATTGTTTTGCCACCAGATTTAGATAGAGAAACTATAGAAGTTGAGCGTAATCTTTTGAAAAAGGAATTGCGTCGCTTTGTGGAATTTGCTGATTTGGCCGATAACGCGGGCGTTGCCAGAATGAAATTACTGAATTTACAAAAACGATATGGTTTATTAGATATTTGATGATAACAATATTAAATCATTTGTGAAAAGTTAGATCCCCGACAACTTTTACGAAGTCGGGGATCTTCGTCCTGCAATTCTCATAACTCATCTAGGATTGCTATATCTGTATTATTTTGTAAAAATTTTTCGAGTTTAGAAAAAAGAAGCATTAAGTATGAAATAATAAAATTATGACTTTGATTATAATCGGATATAAATAAAAATTTTAAAGTTAGTTGCATTCCATTATAAATTAGATTGTTACTATAAATAATAACAGAAACCGATTAAAGAATAAAGTGGTTTTTCAAAGGAAATTATAAATATGCAAAAACTATTTTTTCCAAAAATTAAAGATAACACAAACAGTGGGTTTACGGAGGTAAATGCAGCACTAGAGGAAGTTAAAATATAGAAAAAGTATATTTTCTAATATGTCACAAGATGCGAATATTGATGATGTGCAAGAGCCAATAACCAGCGCTCCGCCGGAAGTACGGCAAATTATTGAGCGGGTATGGAAGCTGGAAAAAGGCAGGCTAGATAAGAAGATTAACAGCCATATAAATGATCATATTTTGGACATTATTAAGGAAGAGGTGCGATGAAGCTAACTTCAATTAAGCTATGTAACTTTCGCTCCTTTTATGGTACGACACCAGAGATTATCCTGGCTGGGGGAGATGTTCACAACACGACGATTATTCATGGCAATAATGGCTCTGGAAAAACCAGTTTATTGAATGCCTTTACATGGGTATTGTATGATAAATTTAGTGCGGCGTTTGCATCGATAGAACAGTTAGTAAATAAGCGGGCGATCGCCGAAGCTCAAAAAGGTCAAACTATAGAATGTTGGGTAGAAATTGGCTGGGAACATGAAGGTAAACGTTATCGAGTTAAACGCGCCTGTCGGGGTTATAAAAATGAAAGTGACTTTGATGCTGGCAAAACTCAATTAACCATGTGGGTTGGTGGTGATGATGGCAAATGGAATATACCAAATCAGCAACCAGACGATATAATTAATCAAATTCTACCCGCTACTTTACATCAATATTTTTTCTTTGACGGCGAACGAATTGAAGAAATAGTCCGTTCTGACAAAAAAGCTGAAATTGCTGAAGCTACAAAAATTTTCTTGGGTGTCGAGGTAATTAATCGTTCTATCAGACATTTGGGAGATGCTAAAAAAACTCTAGAAAATGAGTTAAAAGCTATTGGTGATTCCCAAACTAAAGAACTGTTACGACAGCAAGAAAAGATAGAACAAGAGCGTGAACACATTGCCGAACGGCAAATAGAAATTAAAGAAGAGTTAAAATATCAACAAACTTTTAAAAAAGAGACAAGTAACCGTTTACGAGAACTTAGTGCTGCTAAGGAATTGCAATCAAGATGGCAGAATTTAGAATCGCAGAAAGCGGCGAATCAAGAAGAATATAAAAAAACTAAAGAAGCACTGAAAAAAGTTATTTCCGCGCGGGGTTATACCGTTTTACTATCAGAAACTACATCCCAGTTTCGCGGAATTATCAATGATTTGAAGCAGCGAGGTGAGTTAACATCAGGAATTTCGCGGGAATTTGTGAATGATTTACTCAATTCTCAACGCTGTATTTGTGGTGCAGAATTACACGAGGGTAATCATTCTCATACTCATGTGAGTACCTGGTTAAATAAAGCTGGTTCTTCGGCGGTAGAAGAAACTGCAATTCAGATGATAGCTCAAGTAGATGAAATTGATAAGCAAGCTATAGGATTTTGGGAAGAAGTTGATAGAGAGCAAACTAGGATTAATCAATTAAGGCAAAGCATATCTCAAACTGAAGGCGATTTAGATAATATTCAAGAACGGTTGCGAAAAGATGCTAATGAAGAAATTAGCAGTTTGCAAAAACGGTTAGATGAAATTGAAAGTAAAATTGATGCATTAAATCGAGAACAGGGTGCAAATCAGCAGCAAATTGCTCAACTCACAACTGAAATTGAAGGTTTAAACAAACAAATTGCTAAACAAAAGCTGAATGAAGACAAGCAAACTTTAGCACAGCGACGAATTAACGCCACTCAAGATGCAATCGAACGGTTAACAGAAGTTAAAAATCGTCAAGAACAACAATTTCGCCTGCAACTAGAAAAGCGAGTCCAAGAGATATTCACAGAAATTTCTGTGACTCCATACATTCCTAAAATTAGCGATAAATATGAACTGACATTAGTAGAAAATACTACAGGTATAGAAGCACCAGTTGCAGCATCCACCGGGGAAAATCAAATTCTCAGTTTATCCTTTATTGCCAGCATCATTGACAAAGTAAGGGAATGGAGTGAGAAACGAAAAATGATGATGATTCCCGATAGTAGCACTTTTCCAATTGTCATGGATTCACCTTTCGGTAGTTTAGATGAAAGTTCGCGGCGACACATTGCTAAGACAATTCCCGAATTAGCGAATCAGTTGATAGTTTTAGTTACTAAGACTCAGTGGCGGGGTGAAGTAGAAGCAGAAATGACAGATAGAATTGGTAGAGAATATGTGCTGACGTATTATTCTTCTAAGGCGGATTGCGAACAAGATTATATTGAGTTGGCTGGGGAAAGATATTCTTTGGTGAAACAAAGTCCGAACGAGTATGAATATACTGAAATTATCGCGGTTGAACGTAATGTTTAAAGGATAAAGTTATGATTGCGAGTCCAGACAGTAAGTATATGACTCCCCAGGAATACCTGGAATGGGAGGAACACCAAGATATTAAATATGAATATATCAATGGTGAAGTCTTCGCCATGACTGGGGGTACTATTCCCCATACTAGTATTGCCTTAAACTTAGCTTCAGCATTAAAAAGCCATCTCCGGGGAGGTTCTTGTCGCGCTTTTATGGCGGATGCAAAAGTAGGAGTAACTGAGAACGGGCCGTTTCACTATCCAGATGTTGTGGTGAGTTGTGATGAAAGAGATAGACAAGCTATTAAATTTATTCAGTATCCTTGTCTAATTGTCGAAGTCCTCTCTCCTAGTACAGAAGCTTACGACAGAGGCGGGAAATTTATGCAGTATCGGCGTATCCAGACTTTACAACAATATGTCCTCATTGATGCTGAAAAAATCAGTTTAGATTGCTTTCGTATAAATGACAAAGGGATTTGGGAGTTACATCCTTATGAAGAAGGGGATGAAGTTCATTTAACTAGTGTTGATTTCCACTTTCCTATTTCTTTGGTTTACGAAGATGTTCAGTTTCCAATATAAGTTTGGATCTTCAGTACATAGTATGTTTAACTCATCTAGCAATTCTATTTGATTTTTGAATACAACATTCAGAACTCCGACTTCTTAGAGAAGTCGGGGATCTAGTTGTTCACGAATGATTAAGTAGGGCTATAGTTAAAATACCAATTTAACTAAACCTGATATCAGAAATGAGTCTACTTTGTTTGTGCAACTCGCTGCACGTGCAAACCCTCTGTGTCATCAACTGTAGGAGTGGCAATGAGCGATTCATTTCCTGTCAGACCTGATGTAATTTCTACTTCAGTACCATAATCTCGCCCAACGGCAACTTTTTGATAATGCACTCTTTCGTCTTTGGTTACAGTTGCTACCTGCGTACCTCCGGCGTTAACGACTAAAGCACTATCTGGCAAAACAAAGGGAGGATTGTTGCGGTTAATGGCAAATCTGACATTGGCATACATCCCAGGTCGCAGCGTCGCGTCGGAATTATGCACTTCTAATTGTGCCAGCAAAGTGCGAGTATTTGGATCTATAGCGTTGCTAGTACGCACTACTTTACCCGTAAACACTCGTTGTGGTAACTCTCTGACTGTAATTTGTGCTGTTTGACCAGTCTGAAGTGACTGTGATAAACTCTGTGGAACATTCACATTTACGTTTAGCTTGTCATAAGCAGCAATAGTATAAAGGCTGGTGTTGCTAGTGTTGGTGTTGGTGGTACTGATGCTACTAGTAGTACTGGTGTTACTACTACCTGCTGAAATTAAAACACCTGTATTGACATTACGTGCGGTAATCACTCCTGAGAAAGGAGCAGTGACTTTCTTATAAGACTGCAATACATTATTACGCTGCAAGTTTGCTTGACTGGCGTAAACGTTAGCTTGTGCTGCTTTGATGTTGGCAGAGTCAGCATTAACAGTGTTTTGTGCTGCCTCAACGCTGGCAAGATTAGCCTGATATGTAGCATATTTTGTATCTGCATCTTGTTGAGCGACTGCACCTTTCTTGACCAGAATTTGCCAGCGTTCCCAGCTCTGACGTGCTATCAATAGATTAGCGCGGGCTTGCTTCAAATCAGAAATACCTTTAGCTAAATTAGCACGAGTTTGAGACACATTGGCTTGTGCTTGCACTAATTCTGCGTTCGCTTGCAGAACTTGCTGATCGGTGTCTGGTGAATCAATTTCTGCCAACAACTGACCAGCTCGGACGCGATCGCCAATGTCTGCGTACCAGCGCCGCAAATACCCAGTACTGCGAGCGTAGATGGTCGTTTGGTTAAGGGCTATAACACTACCAGTTAGTTCCAATTTTGTACTAGCATTAGCGCGACGGGGAGTGATCACGTTGACTGTGGGTAGGGTGCTTGCTTCCTTAACTGCTGCCTGTAATTCTGACCTTTGGGTTAACCGAGGCAGAATACCTATGGCCAGTAGGCTAGCAAAAAAAACAGCACCAATTACAGCCCAACCAATTCCACCGATGCCGCGCTTTTGTTTTCTAGAAGTCGTTTGTTCTTCAGAATCAGGAGATGGACGATGCTGAGAATCCATAGGTAAACTGTCCCATATTATCTAAAAAAGCAGAAATTTAGCAGCTAGAGTCATTACCATCATTGGCTTTGACAATTTTGTTCTTTGTAGCCTTACTTGGAATTGCTCATGATTTGCCTTGAGATGATGATAACGAGTATGCTGTCTTTGGATCTGAGAAATTTAAATCGTCATCATCCTGATCAACAGGACGAGGTTCTTTGCGCCGCATAATACTGTATACAACAGGTACAAAGATCAGAGTAGCAACTGTTGCAGCTGATAAGCCACCAATTACAGCGCGACCCAAGGGTGCATTCTGCTCACCACCTTCACCAAGACCGAGAGACATTGGCACCATCCCGATGAGCATGGCTAATGCAGTCATCAACACAGGACGCAATCTTGTATAGCCCGCCGCTAGAGCTGCTTTATAGGCATTTTCCCCTTCCTGACGCTGCTCATTAGCAAAAGTGATCATTAGAATACTGTTTGATGTCGCCACACCTATACTCATAATTGCACCCATTAAGGAAGGAACGCTCAGGGTGGTGCGGGTAACAAATAGCATCCAAATGATACCTGCTAAGGCGCTTGGCAGTGCCATCATAATAATCAGGGGATCGAGCCAAGATTGGAAGTTCACTACCATTAAGCAGTAAACCAGCACAATTGCAAACACGAGTCCTAAACCAAGTCCCAGAAAGGAAGAGTTCATCGTTTGCACTTGCCCCCGGACATTAATCTGACTACCCTTAGGCAATTTTTTCTGATAATCAGCGATGATTCGATTGACATCGCGGGCAACTCCCCCAAGGTCACGACCAGAGGAGTTAGCGTAGATATCGAAAACTGGCTGAATATTGTAGTGATTCACAACTTGCATCACGGTGTCGCGTTTGACACTAGCCAAATTACCTAAAAGTTGGGGTGCATTTTGACCGTTGCCAACTGGCGTATTTTTCAGATTGTCAATAGAGTCAATTTTATACTGGGGAACTTGTACAGCCAGGGTGTAACTCACGCCTTTTTTGGGATCAAGCCATTGGTTGATTGCGGCTTGACCGCTTGAACTTAAGGAAGTCAGGACGCTATTGGCAACATCACGCTGGGTCATACCCAATTGTTGAGCCTCGGTGCGATCTACATTAAGACGTAACTCTGGAGCATCGACAACTTGCTGGAGATGTACATCTACAGCGCCAGGAATGCGTGTCATCCGGGCGGCGATTTGTTGGGCAATTTCAAAGTTCCCCTTTGAGTTTTTCAGAGGGCCAGATATTTGCACGTCAACAGCAGCAGGCAAACCGAAATTGAGAATTTGAGTCACAATATCAGCCGGCTCAAAAAAGAAGGTGTAGTTAGGAAATGTCGCTTTCAATTTCTGACGCAGTTGCTTGACGTAAGAAAAAGTTGCACCAGATTCTTTTAGGGATACAAGAATATCAGCATCAGCCGGCCCAATTGTGGCACCGTTATAGCCATAGGTAAGGTTAATGCCACTGGTGGGTAAGCCAATGTTATCCAGAATCAGAGAGAGATGCTCTTTTGGTACAGTCTGGCGGATAACGCCTTCAACTTGGCTAACAATTTTTTCTGTCTCTTCCAAACGAGTCCCAGGTAAGGCTCGAACATGGAGGCTAAATTGACCACCATCGACTTCCGGGAAAAAGTCTTGACCGATGAACGGTAACAAAACTCCTGCACTGACTATAAAAGCACCAAACACCACAAAGACTATGCGGCGGTGATTTAATGCTGAGTTCAGCACATCGTAGTACCAACTGCGAAATTTCTCAAATTGTCGGTTAAACTTTTCGTGTAGCCGCCATATCCAATCTTTCTTAACAGGTTCGGCAGTTTTTCTTGTCTGTTCCGTTTGGTGGTGGTTGTCGCTATGACCATTATTGTTTTGGACTGGCGAATCTAGATGATGGCGATCACTATGACCATTATTGTTTTGGACTGGCGAATCTAAATGATGGCGATCGCTATGACCATTATGATCTTCGCTTTCTCTATGCCAGTCTACTTCGTATGGTAAAAGATAGCTTGCCATTGTCGGTACTACAGTCCGAGATAGCACATAGGAAGCAAGCATCCCAAAGACTACCGCCATCGCTAGCGGGACAAATAGATACTTTGCCACTCCACTTAGAAACACGACCGGCACAAAGACAATACAAATACATAATGTTGCAACAAGTGCTGGAGTGGCGATTTGTTGAGCGCCATCTAAGATTGCTCGCTTGATTGCTTTACCTTGTCCGAGATTTCGGTGGATATTTTCAATTTCTACTGTGGCATCATCTACAAGAATACCAACAGCTAAGGACAAACCACCTAAGGTCATGATGTTGAAAGTTTCTCCCAAACGACTCATCACGATGATCGAAACCAGCATTGAGAGGGGAATCGATACGGCTACAATTACAGTGCTGCGCCAACTTCCCAGGAAAATCAAAATCATCAGCGCGGTGAGACAGGCTGCAATCAATCCTTCTTTCAGAACGCCTTGAATAGAAGCTTTCACAAATACAGATTGATCGAACAAAAACGCTAAATTTAGTTCGGGGGGCAAGGTGGATTGGATGCGAGGCAAAGCTTTTTTTACCCGATCAATCACATCAATAGTTGAGGCATTGCCACTCTTCAGGATACTAAGTAAGCTTGATCGTCTGCCATTCTGACGTACAATGTTTGATTGCACACCAAAGCCATCTCTTACCTGGGCGACATCACGAATGTAAGTCACATTACCATTAACTTGCTTAATCGGCAAGTCGTTCAGGGCTGACACCACATCTGGACTATTGTTGATTTGAACGGCGAAGTCGCGATCGCCGATCTTCATATCACCTGCGGGCAAGACCAGATTTTGGGCACTGACAGCATTAGTCACGTCTTGGGCAGAAATGCCATTAGCCAACATCGCTTGGGGATCGATATCAACCATAATTTGCCGAGGTTTACCACCATAAGGCAGAGGTACACTTGCCCCTTGCACTGTTGCCAATTGGGTGCGGACGAAGTTGGTAGCATAGTCGAAGAGTGCTTCTTCCGGCAAGGTTTTGCTACTGACACTCATCTGGATAATTGGCACCGAAGAAGCGTTGTATTGAATGATGAATGGCGGTGTGATCCCCGGTGGCAAAGGGCGCAGAATTGTTTGGCTGACAGAGGTAATTTGAGCGACTGCTGAGGCGATATTCGCGTTCGGTTGGAAGAAAACCTTGACGACACTAACACCACTTAAAGATTGAGACTCAATGTGTTCGATGTCACCAACGGTTGTGGTCATGGCGCGTTCGCTAATGGTCACGATTCGCTGGGCCATTTCCTCAGATGTCGTGCCACTATAAGTCCAAACTACGCTGACAACTGGAATGTTGATTGCCGGAAAAATGTCAACTGGTGTACCAAATATCGTGACTACACCCAGGATCACAATCATTAAAGCTGCGATCGCGAATGTATACGGAAGACGTAAAGCAATTTTGACGATCCACATAGTTACTTAGGATACTTCAAAAGTTTTTTAGGTTAAGCTGTTTTACTGAAGTTGGTATTTGAGCTAATTGAAGTTGTTCGGTTTGGAGTTGCTCAACTAGCCACTCAATCTCCAATCTGATGACTTCAACTACCCGCTTTTGTAATTTTGCTTGATATAAATCATCAGTAATTTCCAGGGCTTTTTTCTCTGTAAGGCGTAACTGACATAACATCAATCGATGTTCAATTAACTGCACTCGTTCTTCGGGTAATAAATGACTAAAGAAAAAAAATTTGATTAAGAATCGCGCTCGCACATTCACCCAACTTTCATGAGGGTATGCCAGCATCTCTTGATACCAAGTGGTCTTACCGAGGGGTGTAATCTCATATACCTTTCCACACTGCCCAGCTTCTTGTACCTGTTCTGCACATAGCATCACTTCTCCTTGTTCTTCCATGCGCTTGAGAAGAGGATAAATCGCACCATAGTTAACACAAATACTGCAACTCATAAACATCTCTAGTTGCTGTTTGAGCCGATAACCATTTAATGGCTCTCGCTGTAAGAGACCTAATACTGCCAACTTTAGCATTTTGATATATCAGTTTGATATGTTAACTAACAATATCAAACTGAGTCTTTTTCGCCAAGTACTTAAGGCTGATTTCTCAGAATTCTTTGTGATGACGAGAGAACCACCTCTGGTTTAGATACCGCAAGGAGTCTAGGCTAAGTGGACTCGGTGAACCAAGAATCTCCTGACTGTAAAAATGAGCGATAGCGAAATTTTTACAATCAGGAGAGTGTGAAGGCAACAGGCATTAGCCCTTCTGCGCCATCCAAACGAGAATACCCAAAATTTGCTCAACTGGAGGGAGAGGGTAATCTGTAAGGTCAATGGAGGTGCATTGCCCTTCCAGTTTCAGAAACCGCCAAACCGTGCCACTAGTAACCGTTCCGTAAATCGTCGAGATCGGCTGTTGCTTTTGTTGGTTAAAGCGTTGAGCTGCAACCATTTCGGCGAGGCATTGACCTAGCGCTGGTTTCAGGTCTTCCTTCTTTGCTTCCACTAGAATAACCGCAGGAGCTTTGATAAATAGCTGTTCTGGGGAACGACTAATCAGAAAGTCAATATAGCCAGTGAGTTCAGCCTCCGGTTCTACATTGAATTCCTCACCAGAGAAAACGCTAATCTGTCCTTGGAGTTGGCGTTTTACCTCCAGTAACACAGGATTAATGATCCCCTCAGAACGGGCTTTCTCGCTACTGACTGCGATCGCCCAGGGAATTGTTTCTTTAAGAATATCCTGAAGCAAAGGGGTAGGGGTGAGTGAGGGAATTTCTGGCAGGAAACGACCTCCTTCAAGGATTGTGAGTTGGAAATCCTCTACAGCTTTACTGAGAGTGAATTTACTATAAGGCATAAGTTTTTAAGCTAAAAAATTTTCTGCTGAAGCTGTAAAGACCGACAATAGCCGATTTTATCCAAAGCTGTACTAATAATTTGTCGCCCATGTTATCAGTGCTTGGGTTAAACCATCTAAAGTATATTCTTGGGCTTCTACATCTACGCGTCCGAATAAAGCATGACAAGTTTTAGAAGTTTGGGGGCCGATAGAGGCAATACAAACGCCCTCTAAGAATTGGCTAGCATCAGAATCGTGGGAAAATATCTGATTAGTAAGTTGACAGAAAAATTGTACAGTTTTAGAACTGGCAAAGGTAATCACATCTACCTTGCGGTTTTGGAGAGCTAACTCTGCCACAGGTGGAATACCATTAGGACAACAAGATTGATATGCGGCAACTTCTATCACCTTTGCTCCCTTAACAGTTAATTCCTTAACTAAAACTTCTCTTCCGCCGCTTTCAACTCTAGGAAATAAAACCTTTTTACCATCCAGTTGATCTGGGAAATTTTCTACTAAAGAATCGGCTACAAAGTTGGGGGGAATAAAATCTGCTTGAAGAGAGTGTTGTTTGAGACTATGGGCTGTTTTCTCGCCAACAACGGCAATTTTGACGCCTGCTAAGGCACGGGTATCTTTACCTTGGGCAATTAGCCTTTCAAAAAAGTAGTCTATGCCATTGCTAGAAGTGAGAATTAACCAGTCGAAATCAGATAAATCAGCGATCGCATTATCCAAAGCTTCCCAACTGGAGGGCGGGCCGATTTCTAAGGTTGGCATTTCGATGACTGTTGCACCTGATGCGATCAGGCGATCGCTAAATTGACTCGACTGTGCTACTGAACGCGTCACCAGGATTGTTTTGCCAGTTAGGGGAAGAGGAGATGAGGAAGAGGGAGGGAAGTTACTTAACATAGGTTGGGGTGTGGGATTACTCTCGTTCGGAGGTTCCGCCTGAGAATATCTGATAATTTCGTCTAAATATATATTCTCAGGTTGTAAGTACTTGCGTAGCCCAACAACTTCGCCAATCACAATTACTGCTGGAGAAAGGGATAATTCGCTGGTTTGTTCCAGAATATTGTCCAGTTGCCCTGTCCAAAATTGTTGATCAGGAGTTCCTGCCCAACGGATGATCGCAATGGGTGTTAAGTGCGATCGCCCGTGTCGCACCAGTTGATCTATAATTTCTGGTAGATGTTGCCCTCCCATCAAAATTACCAGTGTCTCTAACCGTGACAGTGCCTCCCAGTCTAAAAGCTCTGGTTCATGAGCTGTAAGCACTGCAAAAGTGCGACTCAAAACCGGATCTGTCAGGGGAATTCCTGCAAACAACGGTGCTGCAAGGGCTGAGGAAATTCCTGGTACTAGTTCAAAATCACAACCAGATGCTTTCAACGCTTCAATTTCAGAAGTACAACGCCCAAAAATCAAGGGATCGCCTGATTTGAGCCGTACAACTTGTTTTCCTTGCTGGCAATGCTTTACTAATAACTTGTTAATCTCTGCTTGAGTTGTACTGGGTTTACCACCGCGTTTGCCGACATCTAACTTCAAGCATTCATCTGGTACGCACTGCAATAATTGAGCATCTACCAGGGCATCGTAGACTAACACCTGAGTAATAGTTAAGAGATTGTAAGCTTTTACCGTTAGGTATGCCACATCTCCAGGCCCAGCACCTACGAGGTAAACTTTACCTCTTTCTTGAGTCACGTCGCTTCGCTCCGAATTCAAAATTCAATTCCTTCGGGGATTAATTTTTTGGATTAGCTGATCAACTTGCTCAACCATCTCTTTATTTTTGTCAGTTTGGAATAACTCTCTGGCTTTTTTGAGATTAACGATCGCTTCTTCTGGCTGTTGTTCTCTTCCCAAAGTGATTCCCAAATTATAGTAAGTTAATGCATCGTCGGGTACGAGGCTAATCGCTTTTTTGTAATGTGCGATCGCTTCTTGAGGTTTACCTTGATCGTCCATCGCATTTCCCAAACCCGCGTAAGCTTGTGCATGTTTGGGATCAAGGCGAATCGCTTCGGTATAGTCGGCGATTGCTTCTGTTAGCTTGCCTTGAGCGTAAAACGCGCTTGCTAAATTATAGTGAGCGTCTGCATAGTTGGGAGCGAAGCTAATCGCTTTTTTGTAATCTGCGATCGCTTCTTCTAGTTTGCCTTGAGCATATAGAGCATTTCCCAAGGCATTATAAGCTACTGGATTTTTCGGATTGAGGCTAATGGCTGCTGTATATTCGGCGACTGCTTCTGCTGGCTTTTGTTGAGCGTATAAGACGTTCGCTAAGTAATAGTGAGCGTCTGCATAGTTAGGTTCAAGGCTGAGGGCTTTCTTATATTGGGCGATCGCCGCTTCTAACTGATTCAGTTTTGCTAAAGTCAAACCCAAATTAAAGTATACTACAGAGTTTTTAGGCTCGAGGCTAATGGCTTTTTTATAAATAGCGATCGCTTCTTGTGGTTTCCCTTGATCGTCGAGAGTATTTGCCAAACCAATATAAGCTTGTACAAAGTTGGGTTCTAGCTCAATTGCTTTGAGAAAAGCCGCCTCTGCTCCTTTTAAATCTCCTTGTTTGTAAAGATTGGTTCCTTGCTCGAAGTTAGCAACTGCGTTTTTGTTTTGAGTCACTGCGGGCTGTGCAGAGTCATCAATTTTTGATAAAACAACGCCAACATCTCTACCAAAGGCAGTATTAGCATTGCTCAAACACAAGCAGATAATAGCTGCTACCAGTACATTCTTGTTTTTCAGCATTTTTATTACCTTATCTGCTTGGTTTACGTGTAATATAGATTTCGGCTAATTGCCATCATAAAAACACAACCTACTATTTCTCTTAACCCAAGCCTATTGGATTATAACAGGAATTATAAGTGATTAACCTAACTTGATACCCGTGTACTCTCAGATAATATACAGCAGGTTTAAAGTTGGTGAAGTACACACAGATTCGTCCCAAAGCAAGGTATAAACCCTGTTTTACCTCTGGATTCTGAATTCTGAATTCTGAATTCTGCTGTAATTGTCCATTTGTAGACAATAGGTGCGGCTTTATTAGGAGTAAAAATTTATTTTTTAGGTAATTCCTGACACTTTTGTTTCGAGAAGTTGAACAATGGCTGGAATTAATTCTTCTGGGTTAAGAGGCTTGGATAAATGCAACTGAAAGCCAGCTTTTAGGGCTTCTTGCTGGTCATCGTTTCTAGCAAAGGCAGTCAAGGCAATTGCTGGAATTTCTCCACCTTGTTCTGCTGTCCAAGTTCTCACTTGATGTATTAACATATAGCCATCCATATCGGGCATACCAATATCGCTGACCAACACATCTAGCTTTACCTCTGCTAGGGTTTGTAATGCTTCAAATGCGGAAGATACCGCAATTACAAAAGCCCCATCTTGCTCCAATACAAAAGTAATAAAATCTCGGGAATCATCATCATCCTCGACAACCAAAACCCGAACGTCAGCGAGAAGTAAGGAGTTAGTAGCTAAGAATGCAGGGTAGTTTTGTTCATCCGTCAGGCTTGGGCTTTCATCTGGCAGAAGCGGTAAGCTAACAGTAAATATTGCTCCTTTACCCTCACCTTCGCTCTCTGCTTTGACGATACCGCCATGCATTTCGATGATATTACGCACAATTGCCAATCCTAATCCTAATCCACCAAAACTTCTAGTAGAGGTGCTATCTGCTTGGCGGAAGTAATCAAACACATAAGGCAAAAACTCACCGCTAATTCCCTGACCTGTATCGCTAACGATGATTTGAGCATAGTCATCAGCTTGCTCTAGTCGCACTTCTACCTTTCCACCCTTGGGTGTAAATTTGATAGCGTTAGAAACGAGATTCCAGACGACTTGCTGCAAACGAGTCGAGTCGCCCATAACTTGTCGTACATCCGGTGCAAATGCTGTATTCACCTCAATCAACTTTGTTTCTGCCGCTAAGTGCATTGTCTCTAACGCAGACAATACTGTAGACTCTAGGTTAATCTTCGTAATATTCAGCGTCAGTTTGCCCTGTAAAATTCTGGAGATATCCAGCAAGTCCTCAATGAGTTGAGCCTGTAAGGTGGCATTCCGCTCAATTGTGGCTAGTGCTTCAGATGTCTTTGCTTGGTCAAAAGCGCGGGTTTGCAACAACTTTGACCAGCCGAGAATTGCGTTTAGTGGGGTGCGTAGTTCGTGAGAGAGGACGGCCAGAAATTCATCTTTAATTCGATTGGCTGTTTCTGCTTTCCCTCGTGCTACTTGTTCTAATTCCAGTAGGTGCGCCCGTTCTTCAAGTATTTGTTTTTGTTCGTGGATATCTGTACATGTTCCAAACCACTTCACTACAAAACCTTGGTCATCTTTGAGTGGCAAACCTCGCGCTAGCTGCCAACGATAGGAGCCATCAAAAGCCCGTTTGAAGCGATATTCATTATTATATATAGTCCTATTTTTTACAGCATTAGACCAGACTTCATCAGCACTTTGGACATCATCTGGATGCAATGCCGCCAACCAACCATAACCCAAGGACTGCTCTAATGTTAGTCCAGTGTATTCATACCAATTTTGATTAAAATAATCAGATTCACCGTTAGCATCGGTTGTCCATATAAGTTGAGGAATTGCCTCAGCCAAGTAACGGTAACGTTCTTCGCTTTGTCGGAGAATTTCTAAGATGCGTTGGCGTTCAAGGATTTCTTGTTGTAATTGCTCATTGGTATTGGTAATTTCATTGGTGCGAACAGCAACCATTTCTTCGAGATGATTCTGGTATTTTCGCAGTTCTTCCTCTATCCCTAAGCGTTCGGCCATTTGTATTTGAAGTTCTTGATTTGTTTGTTCTAGTTGAGCAGGGCTAGGAAGTGCCAGTGCTTGTGGAACTAGAGACACAAGTTGTACTGCTGTAATTACAGATATGATTGCAGTTATTACTTTGACAAATCCCGACAGCCAATAGGTTGGATGCCAAAGCGTCCAAATTTCTATTAAATGAGTAGTGCCACAAGCTACAATAAATGCACTAAATAGTAGAAAAATCCAATCAAAGGGCAAATCCTGCCGCTTGCGGACAAAGTAGAAGAGTGTAGCTGGAATCGAGTAATAAGCTAGTGCAATGAGCGAGTCAGATAATATGTGTAACCAAACTAAATTTGTTTGCCATAGATAGCAGTGTCCATGTGGAATAAACGATCCTGATGTAAAAAAATTAGTCCACAATTCTGATATTATGTCTGACATAAATACTTGATTTTTTTTAATCTATAAAATCTACTAGTAACCCCTAAATCAATTCATTGTGGCTATGGACCTTGTAGCGTATCAGATTGCAATTGTCAGGGCGATGAAGGGAGTGGTAACACTTGCGAAAATTGCGGACATAATTACGGCACACACTGATAAATTCCAAAACAAAAACCATTCTCACCATCATGATGGGAATGGGAAAAAAAATAGGAGACGGAACAGGAAAATTTAATCTCCGTAATTCTCACTCAACTTAAGATTCACTTGACTTAGCACTCATTTTATCTAAAAGCTGAGTGATTTTTTTAGCTTTTTCAGGTTGGCGCTGTTTTTGTAATAAATCTTTAGCTTGTAGCAGGTTAGTTTTAGCTTCCTCTTCTCGCTTTTGCTGCATGAGAATATTTGCTAGACGCAAGTAAGCATCAGGATTTTTCGGACTGCGGCGAATTACTTCCCGGAATAATTCTGTTGCTTCCTCTACTTGACCTTGATGGTTTAAAACATCTCCTAAAAACAAGCGCACCACATCATTTGTAGAGTTAAGGGAAATCACTTTGCGAAACGCTGCTTCTGCGCCTTGGTAATCTTTTACTTGAGCCAGATTCATTCCTTTTTGAAACAAATCTGAAGTAATCAAAGTTTTCCAAGCGAAATAGCCCAGGATTGAGAGACTGAGAACAACTACAAGAGCAGCGATAATAGAAGTAGTGGGAAAGGTTTCTAGCATTGTCTAAGCCAAAAAGCAGGCGATAGGAAAAATCAGATATTCCAGAAAAAATAGTTTCCAGATAAATTGGTAAAATTGAGCGATCGCACTTTTATCTTGTAAGTCTACTGCCAAACTTCGCAACCACATCCAAACTAGCAGGGCTAAATGAGCAATTACTAGAAATATGGGGTTCACTGAGGCGATGTGTAGCACACCAACTAGAATTATTCCCAGATAGCAGACAGTTATCACCCAAAGAGCCAGATTAAACACAGCTTGGGAACCGAGTTGGATCGTGAAAGTAGAGATATTATAGAGGCGATCGCCTTCCATATCTGGTATATCTTTAAAAATGGCGATCGCAAAGGTAAACACCAAGATAAATAATGTCAATACCCACACCACGGGCGGAATTACTTGGCTTTGTTTCAGCGCCCAACTATAGTGTAAATACAATCCTAAATTAACAATCGTACCGCGCACCGAAAAAATACATAGCGCTGCCCAAAATGGAAACTGTTTCAAACGAATAGGCGGTAAAGAATAAGCAGTACCAATGGCCAAGCTAATTGCCACCATGCCCAATAAGAATGGCCCAGTTAGCCACGCCACAACTAGCGCCAAAATCCCAGTCAAAGCAACAATAAATTGCCCCGTCTGCCGGGAAAATTCACCTGATGCTAACGGTAAATGAGGCTTATTAATCTTGTCAATATCAACATCTTCTAATTGATTCAGCCCCACAATGTAGACATTCCCACACAAACAAGCAATCCATGCGCCGAAGAGAGGGAGTAAGCTTGCCGTGAGCGTAGTCCAATGGGAGTGGGGAGTAAGCTTGCCGTGAGCGTAGTCCAATGGGAGTGGGGAAAGAGTAGGATTACTAATGGCAATGGCAATTAAATATAAAGCTAAAACACTCAGACTTGTACCAATAATCGTGTGGGGGCGAGAGAATTTCCAGAAAGCGTATAACCAACCGAAAAATGATTGAACGGGTTGGGGTGGTAAAGGGCTGTTTTGATAACTCTGGCTCATGAGTAGCTTAGATTCCGTATTCCGGTTTATTGTCAGTACTTACGCAAACAATAGCTGAAAAGAATGATTTTTAGGTAGGGGCAATTCATCTAGCCGAAGGCTTCCCGTACCACTTCCTTACGGGACGGGCAAGGGACGTGGAAGCAAGCTACGCGGTAGCGTCTTTGCAGCAGAAGCCTATTGCCCCAGAGTGCGTGTAGTTTTGCGTAAGTTTTAATTGTTAACTATTGTCACAGAATTTGGTCATTAATCAAGAGCCAAAAATCTAGATGCACTATATTTATTTTCGTAGGGAAGGCAAGATTAGCACTGTCAAGGTGACATGACATTATCTTTTTCCCATGTAGAGCATGGCAATGCCCATCTTGGGGCTGCTGCCTATAAGCTGAAAAATATCTAATTTAGCATAACCGAATATAAACAAAACTCTTGTAGGGTGGGCAGCGTTCGACTGAGCGCTCACGCCGAAGTCTTGTCCGCCCTAATTATGCAACTTAAATGTGGAACGGCTTAGTCCAATTCGGCAGCAGTCCACGAATTAGAGGTTGATAATTTTTGGGTATTAATCCCGATAAAATCTTACAATTACAGCAGTTTTCATGTATTTGAACCACATCTGTCGTAGGGGCACAGCAATGCTGTGCCCCTACCGCGTGGTCTATTTACCTGAAAATAGCTGTAAGCATGAAAATATTTATTCCCAACTCTCGATAACGGTACAATCTCTTCATTGACATCCTCCCCACGTTGCTTACGCTGAAGGTGGGGATTCCAAAGATCGCTCCTTGGGTTTTCTCTTTCCACGAGTCGGCTTACTTGTCTGAGTTTCCCCTTCCAAGCAG
>NZ_JBTYKD010000133.1:0-48615 GCF_054880495.1 Nostoc sp. | reverse complement strand
ACTCCTGGCCAATTGGCTTTATCCTCAACTCTTAGCTGGAATTGGGGACGAGGTTCTGACTGGATAATCTCAGTAGTCATCTTAAGGGCGTGAGCGATCGCTGCTCGTTCTGCCCCAGCTTCACCAAAGCGCTCATGCAACCAGACGACCGCCTGCCGCAGATTGCAATTGTTGACGTGCATCACCAAATCAATCGCACCACCGCCACCTTTGGAGTGTTCGGGTGAGAAATCATAAAATTTGGGCCCATCTATATTAATGATGTTACCGTGACCCTTCCATTTTCCTTGCTCGTGGTGTAGCCCCAACTCCCAGGCGACATCCTCCAAGGGCAAATCGCGCATTTGTTGAGTCTTTAACTCAAGCTCGCGTACCCGCTTCTCTAGTTGCTGTCGCTCCTTCTCGCTATCCCTAGCCCGTTGCTCCGCCCTCTCCAATCGCTCTGCCATGAAGGAGCGGTCAGCCAGTTGGTGGTTAATCGCTTGGAAGTGTTCATCAGACTGAATCCTGGCAACGTAACTCCTAGCTGATTCAAACGGTGTGGGTGCTAATTGGTTATTTGTAATGACTGCGGTCAAAGGTTCACTGTTAACCGCTTGGTAATATTCTTTGACTTTGGTGTGGGTTGCCTTACTGCCCTTAACCCCTCGTTCAATACCCAAAGGAGCGAGTGCAGCAGCATAACTATCTTGCAGCTTGGATAACTTAATTCTTCCCTGTCCACCTCTGCCGCCAAACATCGCATCATGACTAAGCCGACCAGTTTTATCGTTCAATGGCACGATGTAGGCGTGAATGTGTGGGGTACTTTCATCTAGGTGGAGTTCTGCCCTGACGCACTTTGACCCATAGTTTTCAACTAGCCAGTCACGAGATGCACTTGCCCATTGCTGCATCAGATCATCAGACCACTGCCCAGAAAGAGATGGATCTAAGGGACGGAAATATTCAGGTGATGCCGAGAGAAACATTTCAGTGCATAACACTGCGTCCTTTCGGGGTATATGCTTGAGGGTAGAGATTTTCTCCTTGACTATCTCCTCCAGGGCGCGATCGTCTTCTCCCCCAATCAACCGGACATTCTTTCTAGTTGGATCTGCGTTGGGTGTTTCTCTGTTTCTGGTAACATGGTCATCACTCCCGGCAACATTGCCGAATGTTTTTAGTTTCTCAATTCTGAGAATGGTTAGTGGCGACATAAAAGATTTATGCTACAAGTGCAGTACTTTGTAGTACGAAAATCCCCGTAGGGCGAACGGCGGTTTCATGTCATGAGCGCAGCGAGAGATGGCGTAGCCACCCGCAGGGCATGAAACCATAGTGAGTATGGTATACATTATACGCAAGCCCGAAATCCACTTTTGGGGGAGAATCCACCAGGAGCATTTCACCCAAATTACCCTCAAATTACCCCAATTTGACCCAATTGACTGTCGTTTGACTGTTGTTGTTTTTTTCCTCTCAACCCGAAAACGACTGTCATTTGACTATCCTTTCACTATCAATTGTGTATCGTTGGGGTAATCTTGGGGATAAATGGGGGTGTTTTGCTACATGGGAGTTCTTGTATCAAAGTACACTATGTCCAGAGTGTGACAACTGAGAATTGTCACTTTTTGTCACTCATTAGACTACAAGAATCAAGCTGACGGGTTGAAGAGAGTGAACTGTACAGTCACTTTTGTAGTGATTATGTAGTTCTTTTGTAGTATTTTTTGATGGGTGTTGCTTATGCTTCTGCTTTTCAATTTTGGCTGTCAAAAACTTTCCGCCAAATATGGCGTACTGTGCGTCAAAAAAAGATGGATTAGCGGGCTTAAAAGCTTTTAAGCGATTTTCCCGATAATTTACCAATTATTGGGAGCAAATGGGAGACTTCTTATAAGTATTGGGAACTGTTCGGATTTATTGGGAATTTTTGAGCTAATGAGAATTTTGTAACTGGATGATGTAAAAGGTGTAAAAAGGTAAGAAACAAATTGGAGAATTGGGAGATGTTGGATAGATATTGGGAGATGTTGAATGTAGTTGGTGATCATTGGGAAAATGGATGTTTTGTCGAGGTTTTATCTTAGATGCACGAATTTAGTCAAATCAATCAACTAGTGCCAAAACTGTAATATTCCTTGATAAATGTGTCAATAATCACGGTTGGGGCGGTTTATTTTGAGAGTAATTATCAATTAGATAGACAAAAAAAGGGTCAAAAACAGGGGTAAATTTTTTTTGTGGATTTTGTTTATTTAATGTTGAGTCTTGGTTCTGTTTCAAGCCGAATGCTCAACGTTTACTTTGAAAGTGATCAACTACGATAGCCAAGCGATCGCGCACCTTGTGGTCAACCTAATCCAAGATAAAATCAAGAGCGAAGAATTTTAATTGATGATGAGCCAGGGGTAAGCTATGGAAGTCAAAAGCGAAGTGACAATAAAATTTAGCGGGTCACTACCAACAGCTACACCAGGAGAGAATAAAAAAGTTGCAATCGAGTTGACCGACCAGAATGGCATAGTCTTCACTGCTCAAGTTAATGCAAAAAGCTGGCGGAAGGCTGAAACTAGCGCCTCAGAGTTTGCAGACTGGGCTGGGGCTGTATCGGGCAAGCTTGGCGTGCGAACAGAAAACGGTTTTGAGATCATTGACGCGGGAATTCAAATTTTCGAGAAAAAAGCAAAGGAAGTCAAACCAGATGTAGGGGCTGCTGTACCTGAAGCTGGCGCTTCTTCATGACCACATACAACAAAACCCTACTCCTTCACTGCGATTGTGTTTGGTGTGGGGTTGTTGGGGGCTGAACAGGCTTAGTTTGAGTTTTGGGTTGAGCTTTCTTGACTGGTTTAGTTTGAGGTTGGGGTTTGGGTTTATTGCCCTTTGACGCGGCTATATTCGCTTTTTTCTCTTTAAATGCGGCAAGTTTATCATCTTTTGATGCCTTTAGAAACTTTGGCGGTTTTTCTTGTGGCAACCCTAGTAAGCTCTCAAATGCGAAAACATTTCTATGTGGCAGAAATTTTGCTTTAATTTCAACAAAACTAGGTTTGCCACGCTCCTCTTTTGGTAGCAAAGGATTGAATCTAAAGGGAGGAACGATTGCATCTTTCCACAATAAAGGGATGTGGCTAGCCTTCATGAACCGCACTTTTCTAGAAGTCTCGGCAAGCTTTATATAATCCAATCTTTCTGCTGTAAAATTCCGAAACACTGATATACAAGGTGTCTGGCAAGCTGGGATGAATTGCCATAACCCTGTAAATCTAAACTCCTTGTCTTGATAATCTGCAAACAAACCCGATTTGGAGCCATTATCAAACCCCAAAACCTGAAACCCAATTACATGAGGTTTATCTCGCGGTGGAAAATGTATCACCCTTGGATAAACCATCAGCCGTACATAATCACTACCACTGTTACGAATCTGTTTTTTTAAAAAATCAAATATCAGTTTTTTTTGAGGGGCATGATATAAAACATAGTCCCGATTTTCAATCGATATAGTCGGATGAGGTTTAGCTTTGAGATCCACAGTGCCAGCAATTACCCCAATCGCCTGAAATATAGAAGAGTTTTCCGGTTCCGAAGTGCTATCACGCTGATCTGATTCTGGCTGTGTGTCTGGTATAGATTCAATGAGTCGTCCACTAGGAATGATCGTAATGATTTTTTTCGGCTTGGCTGGCTCGTTGCTGGGGTTAATCATTATTGGGACGACTCGCACCTACACAAACCATTGTAGAATTTTCTCAACAGGTATGAAGTTGACCGCAAATGCTTGGTGCGATTCATGAATTCTCTGTAAAGAACATGAATCTTTTTCGGAACAAGCTACCATGTAAGCTGTATATCCCTACATACCGAACCACATATACAGTAACCGGGGCATTGAATCTATGAAGCCCCATGTGAATTTCTGGCTTTGCTCCCAACTGCTCTCTTGTCAAACAAAAGAGCAGTTTTGCATTCTCAATCAGCTTAACTTCTTTGCGGAGAGCCACACCAGTGAATTTGTCCTTCTCTGAACCAAAAATGTGACTGGCAATCCTTTTTGCGCCAGACTGATGGATGCAAACTTACAGTACCGCCAGGATGTTCTGTGATATGCCAGCATGGATGCTCATCTGGAATCAAGTTCATATACAAGACTTGATCACAGCCGCAAGGACACAGCATTGCGGCATACTCTAGAAAGCCATCTTCCTTGACAATATAGATGGCTTTGCGATCCAGCCGCGCAGGCAAATTTCCTTCAATAAAGCGAGTACGGTAGTTGGGAAGAAAAAACTTACGCAGCCAAGCATTAAACTGCGTAAGCAAGCCAGACAACCAGTTCATTCGTTACCTCGCTCTACCAATTCCATCAATCCCAATAAGGGTTCCATATCGCCAAGACCGACAGTATGGCGTAGCATTGCACAAGGCTCGCCTTCAGGTTCTGGAAACAATTCAAGACTGCTGAGACTAAATTCAATGCTGGCGATCGTGCTGTTGGGTTCTTCACGGTAGGAATGTAACCGGGCGAGAAAATCATTCACTGCCAAAGACGCAATGAACATATTGACGCTGATTACAGCCGGGCGATGTTCTTGCACTCCGCGAATATAACCGTCTTTGATTTGCTGGTCGTATGCTTCTGGATCATTACGACGCAAGCCTTCTTCACGCACCTTCTCCATTGAAACCAGTCCGCGACTCATAAGACTGGAACGACCCGGCTGTAAGTAGTGAACCGTGCCGCAGACCTCCCGAATGCGCGCCTCACCCGAACCTTCTGGCACAGCCTCTAAGCGAACGCCAAGGTCAAAATAAGGAATTGTGTAATAAGTGGCGAGTGTGTTCAGCAGAAACCGACCGCTGATTGTGTCCATGCAGCCAAACACGACATCGCACTCAGCAACAGCCTTTACAACATCACGATCCCAGAGATTGCGATTAAAGACACGAATGCGAGTTCCCAGACCAATTCGGCGAATGGAATCTGCAAGCATCTCAACTTTAGACCGCCTTTGATAGGCATCTTCCATTGTTGAATTGAGAATGCGGTTAACGTTGCGTTCTTCGGTATGGTCGTCATCGACAAGGACAAGTTCACCGACGCCAAGACGAACCAACTGCTCGATCACGGGGCTACCTGTTCCGGAACAGCCAATAACAGCAATAGAGAGACGGCGTAGCCGTTCAATCGTGCCTTGGTCAAAAGTTTGTGCATGAGAAGCGGCAAAGCCTGCACATGTTGTTGGGTCTTGGTCGCTGTACCAAAAGTGTAAATCTGGGCCAGCAACTGAAATGCAGGCAAGGGGAGTGAAATCATTGCCTTGCCACAGTACACGGCCAAACATTTGACCATCAGGCAGCATAATCACGCTGGCGTGTGGAATATCAGCCTCAACCCAGCCCTTGATTGCCGGCATTAACTGACGATCGCTGGCGTCATCAATCTCAGAAAAGGCAGCATAACCGCCTGGATGACTGTGAATTTTAACAACCGACAAGCCTTGTTTCTCCGCTTTATCCAGCAAAGGAGCAAGGAGGTCTGTTGGCCAGGTCACCCTTACATCTGACCGTTGAGAACAAGATTCATAAGGGATTTCATGAATTTCGCGTACCAATAGGCGATGACGGCGGTCACCAGCACGATGCCTGCATAACGCAATGGCGGCAGCTTCTTTCCCATCAGAGGGTAATAGAAACGTCTGCAACTGTTTGTGCTGGTTACCTGTCATGCTTAGAGTTACGTCACGAGGAGAGATGGGCATTTTTCAAACTCCCGGACAAACCAGTCCTCAATCAGGTAAATATGGGTCTCAAGGCTGTCCTCTCCCGGACGCCAGGGATTTTCATTCGTGCGATGCCGTGACCAGCGCTGCCATTCTTTGCCATCAAGCTGTTGATTGGCATTGGTTTGAGGAATCAGCTTGCCATCCTTACGGGCAAGGGCGGGAAAGACATAAACCATGTCCAGCTGCGCTTGCGGGTAGCCGCTCTCTAAACGGATCGCAATCGTCGTTTTTGAATGGTTGTAGCCGTCATGGGTGGGAAACTCGTGAATAAGCACCCACTGGGAACCATCCACGATTGTTTCCCACGGCAAGCCGTACTGGATAAGGAATTCCTCATCCACTGGCAGCAGTTTGAAGTGGCGTCGTAGCTCCATTTCAACCCTCCTGCTGATCGCGCGGCAACGCCTTGAATTTCTCTACGCCCGGATGCCGTAAGTCCACTTTTTCATCGAGTCCGACTTTGCGTGGCTGTTGACCTGCGACTTTAAGGCGAAGTGTGTAGTTCTCCGGTGGGTTTAAATTCGCCACTTGGAGGATTTCTTGCCCGGTAGGGGAGGGAGTGTAAACTACATGGCGTTCGCCATTAACACGGATGCGGTAGCCACGGCATAAAGGTGGCCGTTTGCCTTGACGGCCGTATTCTTCGAGATCGGCAATCTCATCGAGAATTTCTTCACGGATTGCCTCGGTGACATCATTTGCTTTATCGGTGGAAAATCCAGGATTCATCGAATAACTCCTCTACACATAAGTAATTTTCGCCACTAAACTATGTGGCAGGCAGTAGTAAATATTGCTTGCTTAAAGTATAACGCATTGCTAAATTTATCAAGCAAGATTTAGGCACGCTTGATAAATTTAGCAATTCTGATAATTTGGTAGAATAGAAAGTTTTTTGACCTAGACAGGGGGGAGCGGAGCATGGCACCAAATATGCCCGATAAGTCTCGGTCAAGCGCCTTTGGTGCGTATCTTGCTAATTTGCGGGCAGCAAAGGGATTGACTCTACGGGAAGTTGAAGAAGCTACTGGCAAGGAAGTATCGAATGCTTACCTCAGCCAGTTGGAACACGGAAAAATCAGCAAGCCATCGCCTAACATTCTTTATAGTCTGGCTTCAGTCTACGGCGTTTCTTATGAGACGCTGATGGAAAAAGCTGGTTACATAACAGGCCAACAGCAACGGACTGGGAACGAAAAGCACGGCAAAGCTGCAACCTTCGCCATCGACAATCTGACTGCTGATGAAGAAGCAGCGTTATTGGATTATCTTGGTTATCTTCGATCCAAACGACCCAAAAAGGGGGAAGCTTGAGAAAGCCGGACGACAGTACCCTTTCGCCAGGCGAAAATGCCCGTATCCGGCAAGAAGCCAAGCGGATGCTGGAACAATCTGATGCTCTAGGTCGATTTCCTACGCCAGTTTCAGATATCATGGCGACGGCGAAAATTACCCTCGTCCCAGAAGATGTCCTCAATGTTGGATTTATAGAGAGTCTACGTATAAAAGCTGGTACAGCTCTTAAAAGTGCTTTATCCAAGGTTCTTGGTCTGTTCGATGCTCGTGAAGGGCTTGTATTTATTGACAAAAGCGTTAACGAAGCCAAGCAGACATTCCTGAAACTGCATGAAACAGCGCACGCTTTCTTGCCTTGGCAACGTGGGATGTATGCCGTTGTGGAAGATTGTGAAAAAACACTTGATCCAGATATTGCTGATCTGTTTGATCGCGAAGCAAATGTCTTTGCTACAGAAGTTCTTTTTCAGCTTGACAGTTTCATCACTGAAGCAGAGAAATACGAATTTGAGATCAAAACGCCGTTAAACTTAAGCAGAAAGTATGGTGCATCAATATACTCAACAATCCGGCAATACGTTGCTAAGAACCATCGTGCTTGTGCAGTTATCGTTTTAAATCCTCCGGAGTTGATAGAAGGCGATGGATTTCGAGCTACCTTGCGTCGCTTTGTGGCATCCTTGCTTTTTACCGAGACGTTCGGTAACATCAACTGGCCAGACTATTTCACACCTGATCATGAAATTGGTGCTATGATTCCACTTGATGGCAAAAAGATGTCATGGCCTCGTGAAATTGAATTAGTAGACCGCAACGGCACCCGCCATGAATGTATAGCCGAGGCATTTAAAAATAAATATAATGTGTTCATTCTAATTCATGATGTTCGGACTTTAAACAGAACGATATTTATCATTTAAGTCTTATTGGAATTAAGAATTATATATATTGGTTTATATGTTTTAATATCATCAACAGGTTGAATATGTTTTTCATTTTTCTGATTTTTTGCTATTGTATTAATTAATTTTGTAGCAGTCTTATCGGATGAAGATACTAGCTTATTATAAAGAATATCCTTACCAGAATCAGAAGTAGCGTATATCAAATTAAAACTATTAGGAAAATAAAAATCTTCTAATATAGAACTTACACATTGACAGAAAACAGCAAATATGTGTATCGAAAAAACCACATATGTCGTAGGGGTTTAGCACTGCTCATTGGTGTCAACTTAAGCAAAAAGGCAGCATTCAGATGTAATCTAAGAACATCAATTCAGATGTTCTTAGTGATACATCATGAGTAGAAAACGTCCAGCGCGAACAGGAAACCCAGATTTGCGGCAGCAAAAGCATGTACCAGCGCCGCCAATAGAGCAAATCGAGAAAGAGACATTTTCATTGCTATCGCCTCTGAGCTTTAAACCCCTGAAATTGTATGAAGACAAGCAAGAACAGAAGCAAAAATTCCGAGACAGAATATTGACCTTGCCGGTGATGATGGCGATCGTGGTGAGTTTAGTATATCGGCAGATTCCGGGGTTAAGAGAAGTAACTAGGGTATTGTCACAAGAGGGATTGTTATGGGTGGAACGAATAGAAGTCAGTGCTCAAGCAGTGTCAAAAAGATTGCGAACATTACCAATAGAATTATTTGCACAGGTTTTTGAGCAAGTAATCGCAAGAATTAATCATCAACCAAACAATCAAGCAATTCCAGAGAATTGGCAGGCAGTCTGTAGTAAATTCCCAGCGATTTGGATTGCGGATGGTTCAACCCTAGAAGCATTGCGAAGGAAGTTAAAAGCGCTACAAGAACAAGAAAAAACACTCGCGGGCAAAATCATGATGGTGGTGGAAGCTTTTAGCCATCGCCCAGTTACAACTTGGTATACAACAAACAGTAAGGTCAATGATAAAACTTGGTGCGCTCAATTACTAGAGCGCTTACCAACTGGTGGATTGCTAATTTTTGATTTGGGATTTTTTAAATTTCCTTGGTTTGATGCATTTACCGAATCGGAGAAGTTTTTTGTCACCAGACTGCGAGAAAAAACTGCTTACAAGGTCGTCCGTTGTTTGACTTGTGCCCAATTTTACCGTGATGAAGTTATATCTATGGGAGAATACCGCTCTAATCCTTGTCAGCATCAGGTACGCCTGGTTTCTGTGTTATGGGGTTCAACTTGGTATTACTATCTGACTAATGTCCTTGAACCACAAATTTTATCTGCACAGCAAGTCTGTGAGTTATATCGTCGTCGTTGGCGAGTTGAAGATGCATTTTTGCTGACCAAACGGCTTTTAGGTCTGGCTTATATCTGGGTGGGTGATAGCAATGGTGTACAAATTCAAATTTTTGCGACTTGGATTTTTTATGCTGTTCTCAATCAATTATGCATTGATGTAGCGATCGCTCTCAACCAACCTTTAGACCGAATTTCTACAGAAATGGTGTTTCGTGCTTTATACCATTTTTCACAAGCTGTTCTCCGTGGTGATGCTAGTGACGCTGTTCCTTATCTTGTGGAACGTCAAAAGCTGTTTGGATTAGTTAAAGCAAGGCGTAAGCGTCATCGAGAGATTGACGCTTACACTGAAATAATGGTGGTAAGATATGCTGCTTTTTTTGAATTGGCGAAAATACGTATTGCTGACAATTTGTATTATTGCCAAGACAACTATTTGCAAATAAACTCACAGACACTGTACTCTAGTAGACCATCCGAAGAAAGCTAAACAACGGTTAGGCGTAAAGTCAAACTGTCTTCGTTCAGGTTTAGTCCGTCCAAGCTGACGGTTGCTACTTGGGGTAAATGTAGCGAAGCTGTCACTAGGGGTAAGATAGGCTGAAAGTATTGCTAAGATTGGCTTTCAGGCGACAAGGTTTCAGAATGATTTTACACTGTATGGATTTGAAAGATTGCTACATTCAAGTCAAAAAACCGTTATTTACAACGGAAAATTAAGGCTTTCCGAGGTATCTTGCAGGTTTTTACAGCGATCTCGGTGCAATGCTTAGTTCATAGATAATTTGTCCACAAACTATCTTAAAGGACAAATATTCCATCAATCTACTTGACAGACATATTGTCTATAAAGTAGATTGATGGACAGAAAGAAATTTTCCATAGTATCGATAAATTAAATCTAAGGATAATATATGACCAATATTAATAAGATAATAAGTCGCTCTGAAGCCATCATGGAGGGAGAAGCTGTTCGAGATCGCAGTGAAAAATTTAAGGTATATGCTGTTAGTAATTTTAGAGGTGGGATTGGGAAAAGCACTATTTCTTTTAATCTTGCGTATGAAATCGCAAACACAACTAACATCCTTTTGTTAGATACTTGTTCACAACGTAATCTTTCACAGAATTTTTTCGGAGATCAATTATTGGATTTCGAGAAAACTTTATATGATGCTTTAATTAGCCAAATAACTAATACAAGTATTTTCGATTTAAAAGAGATTGTAAACGGAGTAAAGCCTTATTGCCAAGCATTCAGAGGACGAAAACCGACTTATATGATACCAGGTTCAACAGAACTATTTCTTTTTCCTTCACTGCTTTATAGTCAATTAGCACAATATGCCCAGCTTGGCATTGGATACCAAAAAGAAGCAAGTGCAAAAGTCTTATTATCTTTAAAAAAAATCATTGAGGATGCTTCTAAAATTGCAGAACCTGAAAAAGTTATTATGGATACAAGCCCATTTTTTGGTGGTGCAACACATCTTTCGTGGTGTGCAGCAGAGGCAATTATTATCCCTGTACGAGTAGACCAGCATTCCATTGATGCTCTGAGGCTTACCCTGCGAATGCTAGTAGATAAGGGCATGGATTTCCATAAATTCAATATTCAGGCAGGACTCACAGATGCTCCTAAAGTTCACGCTATTGTTATGACACATTGTGGGTGGAGTAGACAAAAGAAAAATACGCCAGATAGTTCAACTAAATTTTTCGTACAAAAGGCATTGGATATAGCACAGGAATACAAAGCATTATTCTCAGAGGAGGATGTGACCGAATGCTTTTATTTATTGGAAGATTTTCACTCTAGCGGGCGTATAAGCGGGAAGCAAAGAATACCTCTCTCAAACCTCGTAGCAGGTGAAAAGCATTTGGTGGACGGACAGCGATTGTCAGTAAACCCTTCTGTGGATAGATACAAAAAACAATTAAAGAACCTTGCTACAGCACTTTAATTGAACTAGCTAACAAAGATAAATAGTAAATACGAGAAGCACGGGCGGGCTGATGGGTGTCCCGCCCGTTGTTCAGACCCAGAAAGCACCTCGCATCTACGATAAAGCCTTGAAGCTACTGGATGAGCTAGAAAGCATTATCAGGAGCGGGGAAGATACTTAACGATTTTTCAGCCAAGCGACCCCCTCATCTCTAGCAGGACTTACGCAACTGGTACAAGACGATCACTACCTATTAGTACACTTGTATTAAAAAAGCAATTTCAGTGATCTGAATGAAAGGTTGCTGATTAAGTCGAGGTAAATGTATCTAAAAATATCAGTGTATAAGGCTTTAAAAACTTCGTAGGCTGAAACTTTATCACAGCAAGACTTTCAGCCTATCTTGCCCCTGGTGACAGCTTCGCTACATCTACCCCTACTTAGGATATTTTTGAATTGGTGAAATGCTGTATTGTCGCCCAGTTAACATTTTATAAATAAACAAATACAAATTTTCGCCATTTTAAGAGTAAACTAGCAGCATTTACTGGAGTACATCTCGTGATAATCACCCTTGCCAGTTTCAAGGGAGGTGTCGCTAAAACGACAAGCGCCATCCATATTGCTTGCTTTCTATCTCAGCTAGGCAGTACTTTGCTAGTTGATGGCGACCCAAACCACAGTGCTACAGGATGGGCAAAGCGAGGAGCATTACCCTTTAAAGTTGTAGATTTACTACAAGCTCCTATGCACAGCCGTAATTTTGATCATGTGGTCATTGATACGGCAGCTAGGCCAAGCCACGAAGATTTAGAAGCACTCGCAGATGGGTGTAATTTATTAATCTTGCCTACTACCCCTGATGCTTTAGCGATGGATGCGCTGTTGCAGACTGTAGGCGCACTTAAATCATTAGGCAGCGATCGCTATCGTGTGTTGCTCACAATTATTCCCCCAGCCCCTCGCTTAACAGGACAGCAAGCACGGGAAGCATTAGAGGCAGAGGGAATACCACTATTTCAACATGGGATTAGACGATTTGCTGTTTATGAAAAAGCGGCACTGGAGGGGTTGCCAGTTTATCAAGTAAAAGACCGCAGCAGCAAAATAGCATGGCGGGAGTATCAAGAGGTGGGTAAGGAGATATTGTCATGAGCAACCCTAAACCTAGCCCTTTTAAAAAGTTATTTGAAACCAAAGACGAACCACAACTTGAGCCAGAACTTCCTACTGAGGCAACCACAGAGAGTAACGTGACACATACTCCAACACCACTTGCACCAGCAGCAACTCCTTCTGAACCACGCAAACGTGGCAGACCTGCAACTGGAAAGCGGTCTGATGATGCTTGGATTGGGCGCACCTATTATGTGAAACGCTCAACAGATTTAGATGTAGAGGAAGAATTACTTAAACTCAAAAGACGTGGCGTAGAGATTGACAAAAGCGAATTGGTAGATTTTCTCATGTCTGTCTGGGTGAAATGGCAGCAAGGTGAAAATATAAATTTACTACTTGACGAATTTACGCCAAGGCGAAATTCTAAATTAGAGTGAGGTGATGTAGTGCCAGTAAATGCTGATAAACCGCACCTGTGGAAGCAAGATATTGCCCAGTCGGTAGACTTTTACAACAGTTGGTTTATGGAATTTGCTCCCAGAGCTTACCGGGATACTCGCATTGCTACAACGCAACAAGTTGAATCGGCATTGGAGGAGACAGCCAATCTGACCAACATCACGCCTGCCGTGTTACGCCAACATCCATCGGTTCTCCCTATACTGCGGATGGCAACAGCACCACCTATTGCCCGCGATCGCCTTATCGGACTAGCTGGGGTGTCGCCCAACCTGATAAAAAATATGGAAGTTGATCAGCGCATCCCACCAAAGATGAACAGTACAATGCTGAATGCCGAACTGGAAAAAATCGCTCAAGTAATTGCACGGCTAATTGATAAAGACATCTTCCCTTGGTTGGATACAATGCTAGAACCGACTGATACACAAATCCACAGGGCGGCAACAATTGTTGCAGACCGATTTTGTGGTGCGCTGGCTGATCCAATAATTCGCAACGCTCAAGAGCAGAGACAGCTTGCCACAATCAGGCAACACTTGGAGGAGCGGGGCTACACTTACGTAAGGGGAGGAGCCGGATTGAGATTTGAGACAATGGAACTAGGGACTTTCTCATTTCGACTCAATATTCCAGTAAACTTGCAGTCTGGCAGCAAACAGGTGAATATCCCCATTGACGCTGTGATTATGCCCCTCCAGTCTACACTTGGTGATTTACCTCTACTCATTGAAGCTAAATCAGCTGGAGATTTTACCAATCCCAACAAACGACGCAAAGAGGAAGCCGTTAAAATCGCTCAATTAAGGAGTAACTACGGTAATCAAGTGCGTTTTGTCCTGTTCCTTTGCGGTTATTTTGATAGCGGCTACTTGGGCTATGAAGCTGCTGAAGGAATTGACTGGTTGTGGGAACATCGCATCGAGGATCTAGCATTATTTGGAATATGAATATAACGAAAGCTACAGAACAAACCAGGGCGTTGCGTCAATTTCAATTAGATGAAGCCAAAACCCAAATCGAGCGTAACAAACTCGGACAGTTTGCCACACCAACAGATTTGGCATCCGACATTTTGAAATATGCATTTGAGTTATTTCCTACTAATCTCAAAATTCGTTTTCTTGACCCAGCTTTTGGCACAGGTTCTTTCTACTCGGCATTATTACAGGTATTTCCTTCATCACAAATTGCAGAAGCAGTAGGTTACGAAATTGATCCACACTACGGCTTAGAGGCGATTTCGCTTTGGCGTGACACGCCACTAAGGTTGAATATTACTGACTTTACCCAAGCAACACTACCAAACTCTGATTATAAAAAAGCTAATTTACTCATTTGCAATCCACCTTATGTACGACATCATCATTTGAGCCGAGTTGAAAAGCAGCGATTACAAAGTAAAACTCTTCAGATAATAGGAATAAAACTCAGCAAATTAGCTAGCCTTTACTGCCATTTTTTGAGTATTTCGGATGCATGGATGGCTGATAATTGCTTGGCTGGTTGGCTAATTCCCAGTGGATTTATGGACGTTAATTACGGGCAGCAAGTTAAGGAGTATCTGTTGAATCAGGTTACATTGCTGCGCGTTCATCGGTTTCATCCAAATGATGTCCAATTTGAAGATGCATTAGTATCTAGTGCAGTTGTTTGGTTTAAGAAGGCTTTGCCACCAGCTAACCATCATGTTGAGTTCAGCTATGGCGGTAGTCTGACAGAACCTGACTTTCGTCAGCATATTTCTGTAGAGGTGTTATGCGATAAAACCAAGTGGATAAAGATTGGAAATGTCTCAAATAAAACAAGTGACAATTTTCAGCAATTTCAGCTAAAAGATTTATTTACTATCAAACGGGGGCTAGCTACGGGAGCTAATAATTTCTTTGTCCTCACAAAGCAGCAAGTTACTGCGTATCAAATTCCAACAGAGTTCTTCAAGCCGATTCTACCTAGTCCCCGCTATTTATTAGTTGATGAAATTGAAGCTAATAACGTGGGTAATCCCATTTTGTCACAGCAGCTATTTTTGCTAGACTGCCATTTGCCTTTATCTGAGGTGAAAGCAAAGTATCCGATGCTTTGGGAATATCTCCAGATGGGAGTAGAGAATGGAATTAGCGATCGCTATTTGTGCAGACATCGCTCTCCCTGGTATTCACAGGAGAATCGTCCACCTTCCCCATTTCTTTGTACCTATATGGGTCGTCAAGACACCAAAAGAGGCAGACCCTTCCGCTTTATTCTCAATAACTCCCAAGCTACAGCTACTAACGTTTACTTGATGTTGTATCCCAAGCCTGTTTTGACTCAAGCACTTTCACAAAATCCGGAAAAAATAAAGCAAGTGTGGCAGGCTTTGAATGAGATTTCTGATGAAATGCTGATGGGAGAGGGTCGCGTCTACGGAGGTGGTCTGTATAAGCTGGAGCCAAAAGAATTGGGTAACGCCATTGCCTCAATTCCGCTATTGTTTTAACGTGGTATTTATAAAAACCTGTAAACTGCCTATTTTAAGAGTTTTTGAGTCTTTTGAAAATTCCCTAATTTACCAATCCTGAATATATACGACAACTGAAAGACTTATGAGTAAAAACATAATTACATCTGAGGTCGTAGTAGCCTACTCGCAATGTCATCGAAAAGCCTTCTTACTTATTTTTACAGAAGATGGGGGTACTTCACACGAGTATATTCGCATTCTTCAACAGCGAAAAAGTAAGAATTATGAAGAATATATAACTAGGATAAAGCAGAAAAATTCACTAGTTCAACTATATGATGTCAAGGCACTAAATAGGAACATTGATTTTCTGATTGAAGCGAGACTATCCGTTAATGGATTAGAAGCTTATTGTGATGTTCTGATGAAAGGAGAAAGGGCTTCATCCTTAGATCAATATAGTTATGAACCAGCAATTACTGTGGGAACATACAGCCTGACGAAAGAGCAGAAAATTGAATTGTTGTTTATTGGGTATATCCTGGAACAAATCCAGAATCAGCCAACTAAATATGGAATCATCATCAGCATGGGAGGTGAAGTCCATAAACTGAAGCTTACAAACAGCTATAAAATGCTCAGATTGTTAATTGAACCTCTGAGGGAATGGATAGCAACACCTCCTGCTGAACCTCCTCCAGTTATTCTTAATAAACATTGCCAAATATGCCAGTTTCAAGCTTTATGTAGAGAAAAAGCAGAGCAGGAGAATAATCTAAGCTTATTAGACCGAATGACTCCAAAAGCCATTTATAAATATAACAGAAAAGGTATTTTTACAATTCATCAACTTTCCTATCTCTTCAAACCTAGAAAAAATAAAAAAAAGGCAAAAATCACTAAATCTCCTTTACAGGATAATTTAGAACTACAAGCTTTAGCTATTAGAGAGAATAAAATATATGTGCAAGTTTTACCAGAAGTTTCCAGAAATTATTTGGAGCTATTCCTAGACATTGAGGGCATACCCGATGAACACTTCCACTATTTGATAGGTTTATTAGTATGTCAGGAATCAGTCTGTGTTTATCACTCCTTTTGGGCAGATACAATCGATGATGAAGAAAAAATTTGGAATCACTTAGTCTCTTATATTAATGAATATCCTGAAGCCCCGATATATCATTATGGAAGTTACGAAACAAGAGCAATTAATGAATTATCGAGAAAGTACTCAACCGATGTTGAGGCGATTAAAAAACGATTAGTCAATATAAACTCATATATTTATGGCAAGATTTACTTTCCTGTACTCTCTAATAATCTCAAGAAGATTGGTAATTTTCTCGGCGCTTCTTGGGAATGTAAGGATGCATCAGGCTTACAAAGTCTTATTTGGCGGTATGAATGGGAAGAAGTACAAAGTGATAAACATAAAAAGTTATTAATTAAATATAATTATGACGATTGTAATGCTTTAAAATTACTGTTTGAGAAGATTTCAATTTTTAGAGATACTATTGGCTTAGATGTCATATTTCCCGATTATATTAAAAATAATTTGACAGAAATTGGTATTGAGGTTAATGAACAGTTAAAAGAAATTTTAAAGTTTGCCTATATTTCTTATGATAAAAGTAAGATAAAGTTTCAGAGAAATGAGTCGGTAGAAGCTTGTGAAAGGAAAGCTAGCAAGCAAAATAAAGTTGGTTATAAAAGGTTAATTCCCAAAGCAGGAAATATAGTTCATTTACCTGCACAAATAAGCTGTTTTAACTGTGGTAAATCACTTGAAAATTTGAATAAAACAGTTGAAAGGACTGTGATAAATCTTGTTTTTACAAAAAATGGCATTAGAAAATCAGTTATAAAGTTTTTGGGAGCAATAAGTTATTGTAGAACCTGTAATATTCGCTATTATCCCAAAGAAATCAATAAAAGAGGTAATAAACTTTTCGGTCATGCTTTTCAATCCTGGATAGTTTACCAAAGACTTGTTTTAAGATTATCTTACCAAAATATTGTGAACTTAATGGAGGAACAATTTAATGAAAAGGTTTCACTAACTACAGTAACTGAATGTATTAAATCATTTGCTTCCAACTACTCTGATACTGAAAATATAATTCTTAAACATATTTTAGATAGTCCGTTCATTCATGTTGATGAAACAACAATTAGCATTCGAGGGGTTGATCAGTATGTATGGGTTTTCACAACGAATAAACACGTAATATTTAAACTAACTAAGACACGAGAAGCAAATATTGTTCATGAATTACTAGCTAATTATAATGGCATTTTAGTTTCAGATTTCTATGCCGGATATGATTCAGTTCAATGTAGACAGCAGAAATGTTGGGTTCACTTAATTCGTAATCTTAATGATGATCTTTTGCAATCGCCATTTGATGCTGAGTTTGAAATTTTTATTTTAGAAATTAAGAATTTAATATTGCCTATTTTTGAAACAGTAGAAAGATATGGCTTGAAAAGCCGATATCTTAAAAAATATAAACCAACTATTGATCATTTTTATAAAAATTTTATTAATGATAAATTTTATAAATCACAATTGGTTATGAAATACCAAAAAAGATTCATTCGTTATCAACAAAAATTGTTTATTTTTATGGAGGAGGATGGAATAGCTTGGCACAATAATAGAGCTGAAAGTGCTATTAGACATTTTACAAAGCAGCGAGACATATCGGGGTCTTTCTTCGAGTCTTTCACTCACTCGTATTTGACCATGCTCGGAATAACACAAACTTGTAAGTTTCAAGGCAAGTCGTTATTAAAATTTCTTTTATCTGGCGAAAAGGACATTGATACATTTAAGCAAAAAAGAAATATTAAGAATAGTAAAATTGTTGGTCTACACAAGAATAATTAGGGCTTGCTGAATAGAAGTGTAATATAGACCAGATAAGGGTTTTAAGCCTTTTTTCAACAAATAAGTGCAAGGTTATAACATCTAGAGTCTCAAAACCCTTGCAGAATCGTTAGCGATCGCTGGGGAAATTTGGAAACTGAGCGATGAAACAACTATTTTGTAAGCTGTGTGGCTTCTAGATTTACTTGAGAGACTTATTCAGCAAGCCCTAATTCAAGCATTTAGTATAAAAAATTACAATTATTTAATGATGGACTCTTCCTTGATGCCTTCCAGTGGCGCGGCGATAGCTTACTTTTTTCTAGGATTACTTTCAGATCGGCAGTCCAAAGCGATCGCTTTGGGGGCAGAGTCTGTCAGTATTCTTGTGCTACCAAAATTGATATCAAATTCGATATCAAAGCAGCAATTTTACAGACTACCACAGTGCTTATGATACTTAGTGACTTCCGCAACAAGTGCCTATTGCCATATCTTGTGTAAACGTTCAGGCAAAAACATTGTATGCAATGATAGTCGTTATTGGAAATTAGTATTATCAATAACGAGGCAGTAAGCACTTATGCCTAACGAGCCAATTTGGGGAGAGCTAGTTAAAGTTGAGTTGGAGGCGTGTTTAGATGCGCCTCTAGCTCGATATTTTGACGCGCAACTTCAGGGCGACCCAGATGTGTTGGCGCAACTTTTGGCAGATAAGCGTAACCCCAATACTCGACGGGCTTATGAAAAGGATTTGAAGGATTTTTTTGTAAAGATGACTTTATTGCCGCCGACTGGTGATAGTGTGCTGGAGTTTCTGCACTTGCAGCGAGAGCAAGCAGTGATGGTGGTGTTGAAGTACAAAGCGATGTTGATTAAATCTGGGCTGCGGGAGGCAACCATCAATCGGCGGTTGGCGGCGATTAAGTCGTTGGCGAAGATGGGACGAAAGTTGGGAGTGTGCAACTATTCCCTAGAGGATGTTTCAGGGGAGAAGGTTAAGGCTTATCGGGATACGCGGGGTGTTGATAGCAAAGCGATAGCAAAAGTAATTCACTCCTTTGATAGGGAGACTTTGATTGGTAAACGCAACTATGCAATTTTTCTGGTGCTTTGGGGTTTAGCTTTGCGTCGCCAGGAGATATGTCATCTTAATGTGGGTGACTTTGATTTTTATGGGCGCAAGTTGAGAGTTTTGGGGAAGGGTAAGGGAACGAATGAAGAATATTTGGATATGTCTAAGGATGTGGCGGCTGCTCTTGCAGATTGGTTAATTGCACGAGGGGATTTGAATGGCAATTTACCGATATTTACGGCATTGGATTTTCATAATGAAGGGCATAGATTGACTACGGATGCCATCTATAAAATAGTGGCTACTGCTTTTAAGAAGGCGGGGGTGAAGAAACCCATGTCACCACATAGGGTCAGGCATTCGGCGATTACGGCGGCGCTTGATGCGACTGATGGGAATATTAGAAAGGTGCAGAAATTAAGCCGTCATGCTGACCCCAGGACGCTGATGATTTATGATGATAACCGGAATAAAGACCTGTGGGAAATGTCGGAACTGTTGACGGGTATGTTGAAGAAGTCGGACTAAAGAAACTTAATAAAGTGAATAATTATAGTAGATTAATATTATTCAATAACTGGTAATTAAATCGCTACGCATTTTGAGAATCATAAAATGCCAAGAAAATCACGGTTGTATCTTCCTAATTCCGTTTGAAATCCATTTGAGCGAAGTGGTCTTGCAGCAGTTTGTGAATGAAGCGGTAACGACCTCCAACACGCTGGAGGAATAATCGCTCGGTGCAGTAGTCGAGGAAACGGGCGTAGTTCCAGGGGATGTAGCCGTTGCAATATAGGATGAGGCGTAGGGTGAAGTGTTGAATACAAGCTATACCTGATATTACTCCACCTAGCATTGCGCCCAGAATTCCATACGTCAATACAACAGCTACAGTGTCAGAGTTGAATTTTAATAAATTAAGAATTAGAATGAACGTTCCAAAGGTTACTCCAGCAAATAAACCACTTATACACGCAGTAGTCATAGCATTAATTATTGAATTCCAAATTCCTTGATTAGGAAAAGTAGGGAAAATGATTATTTTATTCCCTTTCAGTTCATTAATTAATTTAAATACTCCTCTAATCAATCCCCATAAAGTACCCAAGCTAATTAGAAGTAAAGAGGTTGCGTATAGCACCAAAGCAATTAACATAATTATAATAAACAACCAGTCAAAAATGTTAATAACTATTTTAATTAGATTATTTTCATGAAAGAATATAAAATTAGATGTTCCTTTAATGCGAACTATAATTAAATCAATAATTACTACAATACTTGAAAAAAATATAAATTTAAAAAATAAGGTTAGTTTATAAATACTATTAATATTAATAGTATTTATGTTCACATCGCATAAACCATACCAGAGTTCACTAATAAATAATTTAATTATAACTTTAAGAATATATAAATTGAAGCGTGGTAATTCATAAGTTTTTACTTCTACAATTATTCCAGTATACCTAACATACACACTAGTAATAATTCCATAGGCTAGACCTGCGGTAAATGTTGTAAAAGTTAATCCAACAATTAATCCAACAATTAATCCAATAATCAGTGCTACTCCATAATAATAGATAAGTTCTTGACTTTTATTTGATAAGTAAGAAGGTTGAATTCTCTCAATCAAAAATTCAGTTATAGTTTCTCTTTGTAACTGCTGTGCTAGCCAAACAAGCCATAATCTAGTTTGTCTAGCATTAGGAAGATTGTTATTAGTGTATCCCTTACTTTCAATTTCCCTTAGCAGCATCAGTCTCACATAAGCATCTAGTAAATATTGAATTCGGTCATTTGTAGAAGTAAGTTTTTGCCAACGCTCAATAGAAATTTCTTGAATAGCTAAAATAGTAATGCTAAGGAATAAGGGAGTTCTAAGTAACTCTAGTAAGTTAGGTTGATTATAAATTGTTAGCCATATACCTGTACTATTAACTTTAATTAGATAATCATAAATATGATTTTTATTTAGAGGTTGTAAGCAGATAGCACCGTTAAGTTGAAGGGGAGTATTATAAGCTTTAAGTAAATTTCCATATTCTTCACTGCGGCTACAAACAACAAGATACCAAGGACGGTATTCTCCTTGTAGCAATTGATTGATTGCGTTAACACAATATTCTTGACGTTTTGATTCCAGTTCATCTAAACCATCCAACATGGGCAGCAGTTGGTGATTGACTACCCACTCTTGACAAAGTTTAGTTGAGACACGATATTTAGATTTGAGTTCTGCCACCAACCAATCAGCTAGAGATTGTCGGTCATCTTTCCACGAGGACAAGTTGAATAAAAGGGGAACGGGATAATCAGGCTGCTCTTCCGCACGTTTTACTAAAGCTTGAGCCAGTTCTAATTGTGTGGTAGTCTTTCCTGCCCCTGGCGCACCCAGTATTAACAGTTTACCTGCAATTTCTTCTGAGTCAAAAACTTCTAAAATTGTTGTGGTATCTGGGAGAGGTTCAGCAGGCTTTAAGCCAATTTTTATCTCTGTATCCCAAGGGCGCTTTACTTGTTGCGGTTGCGACTCCTTGCCCAGATTAATTAGCACAGCATTGTGTAGAGACTGCCTTAACCGTGCTGTAACTTCTTCCTTGACTGCGGCTAATAGTAACCGCTCGTTCTTTGGTCTGGCAGGATTGCCTACTGGTGTTGTTGTCTGCTCAACAAAGATATTGATAGTCCATCTGAAGATACTGATAATAGTCCGTTTGAAGAAATTACCTTGAATATAGTCGCCTTCAATCCGTTCGGTATAATTACCCCCTCCAGTATTGATATTGCGGTTTTCAGGCGGTTTCGGCTCTTCCATATTTTTAAGCCTAGAAGTATATTAATTCAGTTGCTTTAATCTTCTGCCTCTACTTCCTGCCAGCCTTTGATAGCACCAACAATAAAAGCACCTGCTGGGTTATCAATAGCTTTCTCAAAAGCAGCCAAACCACCACCCTTGACAGCATTTATTACTCGTTCTTTCAATAATGGGTTGCTTTCAATGCGATTTATGGCTTCTGCCGCTACTACCATTTGCTGTGATGTAGTGGTGGTAGGGTAAGTTTGCTCTAACTGTTTTAGTAATAGCTGAATATCGGCAGCAGCTTGGGCAAGGCTCTGCGGTTGTCCAGCCGCGTAGTAATTACCTTGGATATAATCGCGTTCAATGCGCTCGTTATAGTTGCCGCCGCCTGTGTTGATATTGCGATCGCCAGTCATTGTTGTATCTCCTTGAACTACTGAGTTGCCGTTACCTTGGACATTATTGGCATTACCGCCTACTGAACCACCAACTGAAAAGCCACCAGGGTTGTTTGTCATATTACCTACCTGTTCTACATTTGAATAATAACTAGGGCGTTGTAGGGCCGTATTAACCATAGTTTCTAAACTACTAATTCTGCTATCCTTTTCAGACATTAATGCTTTAATTTCTCGGTCTGGCAAGGTTTTTATTTCATTATAGGTGTCAAAATATTCAGCACTAAGTTCAGACTTGTTAGATGTAGCTGCGGTTTCCGCACGAACTAAAAACTTATCTTTGCCTCGTACCTCCATCCCTACAATTCGTAATTCTGCCTGTGGGTGATTCTCTACCAACTTCTTAAAAGAAATTGCGATCGCTCTTGGGTCAACACTTTTGTTGTGGTACAGATCAAGTTTGTCAAAATATGAGCTATTTTGAGGATTTAATTCATCATTGATTGGAGTACGTATTGCAGAAACTCGTCTGTTTCTTTTAGCACGAATTTTATCCCTATACAACAATATAATAATTAAAATAATAATAATTAAAATAATTATGATAAGACAAAATACTAATAACCACAAATGTCCTTGAAGAAAAGTACGATTAAGAATAGGAGTAGGAGTAGGAGTAGGAGTAGGAGTAGGAGTAGGAGTAGGCTCTAATAAATTATTTGCTTTTACACTGTTAATGAATTTTTGAAAATCCGCATTCTCGTTTAAAATTTTAATCTTTGTGCTATCAAATGTCTTTTGTGGTGCGTTTTCCAATAAATTATTTATCACCTCCAATAGCTTCTGATTTTTCTTTTCTTTTGTATGAAAAACTATTATTCCGTACTCTATAATACTTGGTAAAGGCAAAATAATATATTCTTTTTTTTGTGGTTTTGATAATATTTCTTTAAGTCTATTTCTCAAAAGAATTTCGTCGTCAAAATAAGCAATAACGTCTCCTTTTGTTAGTTTAGTAATCGCGTCTTCAGAGTTATTAGAATTATAAATTTTTTTGCCAGAAAATAATGAAGGGTACAATGCTTTTACAACTTCATAAGTAGTAGTTGCGGTGAGAACGCTAATCTTTAAGTCTCGTGGTGAAGGTGGAGATAAAAAAGTATCTTTATTTTTCTTTTCTAATAAAGCTGCTATGCTTGTCCAAGCAAAAGGATTTGAAAATTTTCCATCCAGATCATTTTTTTGTAATTCTGTAGCCTCACGTCCTGCGGTTATAGTATCAGGTCCACATAGAGCGTCCAGTTTTTTTCCATCCTCTCCTTGTCCAGTGAAACGTTTTTCCCTTGAAGCAAGCACTGTTTTTATATTTCCGGTAATTTTCTGTTTTAAAGTCTCTATGAAGGCATAACAATAACCTCCAAACTGATCACTATCATGATCATCAACTCTATAACTTATAGGAGCAGCATTTTTCCGAAGTCCAATAACATAGGTTGGCTGTGATTCATTTACTCTTTCTGGATTGTTACTACTCTCTCCCGTCTGTGTTAAAGCCAGAGAATTTGAGAATAAGATTACTACAATTACGAATCCACCAACCCAATAGTTTAGCTTCATAGCATTTCAAATGCATATATCAAATTTAAATACAACCGTGATTCTATTTAAGTTAGATTTTATTCTAACTTGGACTTTGGACAAATAGGCATTGAGCCGAGATAGGCATCACCGTGCCGATTATGACCGGAGAAGTACTGGGGCATGGTTAGGTGCTGTATACAAATTTCTTTTGGATACAGTAGATATACCATGAACAATTCCGGTTTTTTAACGGTTTAAGTTAATTTTATATTTCTACCTTCAAACTTTCATGGAAATTGCAAGTCATCAACACCCTAGTAGAATTATGTTTACTGCCTTTAAAAATCATCAGGACGCAGCAGAATTTGTAAGAACTCCGGTAAATCTTCATACTGATCTAAAATAATATCTGCCATTGTTAAATACCACAAATGGTAAAGCTGAGGTTCTTGATGAGTACGTCCTTGGCTGAACCAAGTGCTAACAGTGTGGATATCTACATGACAGATTTCTGCAACTAACTCGCGCCTTACACTCCACTTGGCGACAAATTCTTGATGATCTAAAATTGGTACAGCATAAATAAATGCTCTTAGTCTTGCTAATTGCTGGGGCGTTAAAGATTTAGGATTACTCATGAAGCCTCACCCAACAGGCATTTAATTACATCTTCAATAGCAGAGTGCGGTGCTGGCGTGTCTAATGAATTAAGAAGCTTTATGGATTGTGGATATTGCAATGCTATGTGAACCGTATCAGTCACAGGCTCAGTCGGTGTTCTGAACATTATTTTGATTATGCGAATCATGGTTTTTTCAATATCTGGAATCAGCTTTGAAGGGGCTATTTAAATTCCAAGCAGGATTAATTCTATGGACACCACGAGACACCCTTGGTGTCTGATGGTGTCTGCGGTGGTGTCTCGTGGTGTCTGTGCTGTGCAAGGATTTTAGCGTTTGGTGTCCGTGGTGGCTGGTGTCCGGTATCTGCCAAAATCGGGGGCTTCTCAGGGGAGACACCAGACACTCAAGGCAGCTAAATCTGATTTAGTTTGATAACACCCTCGGCTATCCACTCCGCTAATCCTGCCCCGACAATTTCATACATCCAGCCCTTGATTTGCTCAACAGTGAATCTTTCACCAGCCACTTTAAAGTTGCCCTTAAACTCTCTTACATCAGCTTCTATTCGTTCAGTTCGGGTGAGATATTCATACAGCTTTTGCGCCATTGGTGAAAGCTTCGTTTTGTCCTCTGGGGTATTGTCTCCCTGATTTTCCAGATTAGATTTCAATTTAAAAAGCTTTTCTAATGCCTCCCGTGAAAGTATAGGAGCATTAGGAGTATGTTCACTATTGCCATTGTCATCCCGATCAACAGTTGTAAAAATGTCAACGCCTTTGTACTTCATCAAGTTGGGCAGTAATCCCATTTTGACCTTGCCAGCCGTAGAGAAAATTACCGGGATATGCTGCTGATTTGAAATAGCGATTAGTCTTTTAGAAGTGGCGATGAACGCCCGTCGTGCCTCCTCATCAGGCATCACATATTGATTTTTTATAATGGACTGCAAAACACTAAAACCACCTTGCTCTAGTCCATCCTCATCAACGCTCACCAATCCTTGACTAATAATGTTCAGATTATTTCTGATATTGCTATCCTCAGCAATTCCCAAGCTAGTAATGTTAAAAGTCTGGGTATCTGCAAATAAACTACAATTAAATTCCCTTGCGACCGTGACAATATCAGCCAGCTTAGTTTTTACCTGAGTATTCCATAACTTTGTATGGCACTGGCTCAGGTCATTGTGAATTGAGTACCAATCAGCTAAAATTAACCGGACTGGTTTAGTTTTAAACTGTTCACGTTCATGCTCTGGATACTGCGATCGCGTGTAAAAAATTCCATGAACTATCTCTAGTGCTTTAAGTGCTGTTTCTGGTGACGATGGATCATAAATAAAAACCTTGCCCTGTTGCCTCAGACCATTAAAGCTGTCATTTTTTCGAGCGATGACATATACATCAGCATCAGGAAACTTTTCAAATAATTTAGTTACCCAGTATGCTTGACTTACGGATTTACCTGCACCACTGGGAGCCGCTAACAATGTGCTGAGTTTTGAAGAAACTAATTCATCAACGATGCGCTGACCAGTGGCTAAATCATCGTTGGGTGTGATTACCTGTTGCTCAGTCCCAGAAACTTTGTCATCACTGCGGGTAACATCATTTAAAGTTTGTCCCGTGAGTGCTGGCTGACTATTAATTGCTTGCAATTGTGCTTGTGCTTGGACTTCAGCTTGTAGCCTGACTTGCTGCTGATAAATAGCTAATTCTTGGGGTGACATTGCCGCTAATTGCGCCCCTCTCGCTTTTCTATTTTCAACCCATTTATGGAATTCGTAATCTACTTCAGCGCTGTATACTTCTTTATGTAATCGCAATCCATGCCAAAGTTTATTAATCTGCCAATCGGTGCGGGTAGATTCTCGGTATTCTGGCATCAGTTGAATTAATCGTTTTTCTCGTGCTTTACTCAGTCCGTAAGCACTGGTCATCAGCAGAGTTGCAGCCAACCCCCACCAAGGTTTATCAGGATTACTTGGGGGAATTGTTCTTAATCGGGTAGCTTTGGCTGGTAGAAAACTTTCACGCTGAAATTCTGGGTTAGCTGGTGCGTAAGTCTCAGCATAAAACTCACTTTCTGGCATAATGTAGCGCTTATTAGTTGTGCAATAGTTAGGTTTGTGCTTGGGGCGAAAACAATACTCAACTAAACTAATTTGTGTTCCAGTGAAGGACTTAGCACCGCACAGCATTGCCGCTACTGCCAGCACTCCCACCGTAATGTTATTGGCAATCCCAGAGCGCTTATAATCTTCAAACGAGGAGCGAATACTCATGTATTCCTCCACTTTAAAAATACTGCGATCGCCAATAAGCCAAGAAGTGAACTACCGATTAATGTCCAGGGTGAATCAGTCTGTGGTACGGACTTAACCTCATAGTGCTTTACTTCTTCATAGAAAAGAGTTTTACCAGTTTTACTTGCGCTGGACACCGACCGATATTCATCAAAAGCAATCCACAATGAAGCTGCTACACTCGTTGTCTGTGCAGCTGCAACAATGAATTCTCGGTCAATGTGAATTTGGTCATCATATCGAATCTTGGTGAGGGCATTAGCGAAAAATAAACCAAGTACAACACTGGATAAAGTACCAGTTGCCATTGCCCCAATTCCTAAATAAGTCAGTAGGTTTACTCCACCACTGGCAGCAAACACACCGAGGAAAGTAGCGAGTGATTTATTCAGTAATTGTTTATTGCTGAAAACTTCTCTAATTGATTCCTCCAACCGTTCACTGTCCTCATCTTCTGGAGTGCTAGAAGATTCTTGTTGTTCACCTGTGACATCACCCCACAGAGTAGGAGAGGATTGGTTATTATTGGGCTGAAACCGCGATAATAATGATTCGATTTCATTCATTGGGCGTTACCTACTGCAAGGGAAATCACAAGGAAACAGGGGAAATATTACTCCCCTGCTTTTGGCTAATTCAGACTAAATGCCCATAAAGTTTTTAAACCAATTACCAGCTTTGGATAATCCACCGCTACGGCTGTAATTTGGCTTTGGTATCCGGTCAGTTTTCGCTTCACTGCCTCTTGACCACAATGCAGCAGTAACAGCATTTTCATAAGCTAGATCCGCCGCGTCTTGAGCATCGGGTAGTTTATGGGATGCCTTCAACATATCGACCTCATACTTTGCGATCGCCATGAGGTCTGCTGTTGCACCAGATATCTGAATCAATGATGAGCGTTGCGCGTGGCGAGTTGCTTCCGCAGTCGTGGCGTTAACCAGTTCAGCATTCATCTCTACCATCTCGTTTTTTAATCGCTGTTCCCCAGTTTTGGCAGTGTTGATCGCTTTGAGAGTTTGTCCCCCGTGCTTCTGGGTTAGTTGCACAAGTTCGGCGTAGGCTTGATTAATATCGCCTGTGGTTTCTAGGATTTTTCGATATGCTTCCAGCGCTTTTGGTAAGTTAGCTTTTGCAGTATCAGAAAGTCTCCCCAGGTCGGATATCTTAGTAATGGTGGTCTGATCGCCAAGTAATGCTTTATTAAATTCATCAGCACTTACTCCAAACAATTTACCCATTGCGCCTAATGTTCCAGGTGCGGTTGCGGGGATATGATTTTTGAGTTTCGCAGTTCCAAAATTACGTGTCATTTAATCTTCTGCCTCATCATCAGCTAGAGGGTTTACTGTAGAAATAAAATGCACTGCCGCCGTACTTGAATTTGCTGCAAGCAATGCTGTTTCTGCGTCGTCACAGGGCGTTACCTTATTTATTCCTTCGTCAGCATCGTCTGCTTCACAGAGATAATATTTGCTCATTTCGCTGTTCTATTTATTCGGGTAATTTTTTCAACTGATTAATAATTGCTTCTGCCAGTGAAAGATATTCACCAATTGGTAGGTTTTGATTAATGTCGGCGAGTAAATCAATGATTTCCCATGACTCCCTATCTGCCAAAGAAAAACCTATTAATGAAGCCTCTGAATTAATTAGATTTATGCAAAGCAGTTTCAAGATACAAAGCTGTTGCACTCTACTTAATTTCTCAAATGTGCTGCCATACTCATTTTGTAGATAATCTAGAAAACTTCCATTCGTGACAGCCCTAAATTCTGTACTTTTTCCTTTAATTGGCATGGAGAGTGCCTGGATATCTGCCTCAATCATTGCTGCCCACTGTTTAGGATTTTCTGCTTTAATTTGCTGCAATCTCAATGCGTTGTCAGTTAATGTCGATTTGCCCCAGTGGTTGGGATTTAGATAATTAAGTGGCATGGTGTTAGAATTCCTTATGTACTTTTCGTTTTGCGGCGAGAGATACATTTCAGAGTGGGCGATTGCAATGATTGGTCGTCGGTGCAATCGCTTCTCCATCAGTTCTCAGAAAATTCCTGAAGTTCAAAAACCTCAAGCTGTACTTGGCTTTGGGTCAACTTCTTATGTCTGTGCTTGGAGTCAGTGAAAATGAAAGTTTGATTATTCTCACGGCAATAGCGGAGTTGTTCACCGCGAAAACAGTAAAGCTGATTACGCCGTAAAAGTGGAATTGAGAGCATCTTCTATTTCCTCGTCTTGGCGGTCAAAGTCGAAGTTGACAATCGCTTGATTAATCTCCACCAGAGCTTGCACAGCATCCCCCATTTTTAAGTCATTTGATGTGCCAAAGCGCTCCGATCCTTCAATTTGTTTGTAAACTAAGGATGCTTGTACAAACCTTAAAATGTGTTCGCAACTCTCGATGATGGTCATGACCTCGACTATCGTTAAACTTGGTTGCACCTGCATTGTGTCGCTCATGATTTCTTTGCCTTTCTTTGTGTTTTCATCGGTGCGATTGTCGGTGCAGTCTCACTGGCTGGAGGTTTCTGCTCACTCGGTTTTTGAAGTACATAACTGATTGCACCTCCACCTCCAACAGTCGCCGCGAGGGTGAACATTGTGTTTTTGTTGAAATACTGCACCCCGAAATAGCCAAGCATTAAAAATGCAGTGGTAGTAATAGACAATAGAATTGGTTTAGATATTTTCATGCCGCTCCTTTGAATCCGTTAGCCATTGCGCTAAGTGCTAATTTATTTGGCTCTTTTGATTGCACTTGGACTGTTTCTGTTTTTGATCCTGACTGCACGTTACGCTGCTGAAAAACTAACTTCTCTATGCAAGAACTAATTGCTTGTGTGGGTACGTCTTGGGGTAAATTAAATAATTCGCACAGTTCCGAAACTGCTAGGAAAGAAATGGTTACGCGCCGAGATTCATAATTCATTTATTTATGCTCCCTTGGAAATTTGAGTTAATAATTGCAGCCCCAATGCGTTGATATATTGGGGATTCTTTAAGGTCACAAAACCTAAAGCCGCTAAGTTCTCATCCACTACTGGCAAGTCAACACCACCACCCCAGGCGACAAGGTATTTCGCTCGGTCTAGATAATTACCAGCAGTCACAAAGTTGGCGAATTTCTCAATCCTGCTACTCCACCATTCATCTAGGCACTGGCTGTACTCTGCCTCGAACTTCTTGCCAGTAAGGTGGTTGCCTCCATAAGTAAAAGTGCCTTCGATAATCCCTTGGTTAATTAGGCTGGGTGAGTGTTTCACATCCCTGGACAGCAGACTCACTCGGTCGTTTCGTTTGTCGAGTGCCTCTGCAATCATGCTGTGCAGTTCACCGGCTCCACCTTCAATTAGGTGACGGTCAATCACTGCACCACTGCCGTTGAACACGGTAATCAACCAAGTGGATGAACCGATATCGAGTGCGATCGCTAATTCTGAGGGGTCAAGCACCAGGGACGCTTCACCGAATAAGCAGTGGGCAATGCTGCCAAATCCTTCGGGATAAATCCCTGTAACCGCGATGTCAACTGTCTTGGTGATAATTTCTCGATTAACAGGATGTTTGTGTTGGAAGGTGTGAGTACCTTGCACTCTGCGCTTGATTTCTCCTCCCCAGCGTTCTGGGTTGTGGTTGCTCAAACTAATTGAAAGTTTCATGCCGTCGGGAATATTGAGAACTGCTAAGTCGGCAAGGATGCTTTCTAGCGCTAGTTCTGCTTTTTTGGCTTTATCTTCGTGTAGCAGGGTGTGGTCACTTTGCGCTAGAGCTGCACTGCCCCAAAAGAATTGAATGTCTTTTAAGTCCAGGCGCGTTCCTTCTACATAACGCACCCATGCCCCATCTTTTGAGATGGTTTCGTGGTGCATAATATTGCGATTGCGAACAAGTGAGTATGCGGCAGGTATCATGATCGAAAAATCACCGATGATTGCCTTGCCATACCCTGCACCTGAGTCTTTTCCGGCGATGATGTCAGTTAGCCCGGATTTGGCTAACAAGTCTGCAAGAAGGAGCCAGTTTTTGGCATTGGAATATATAGCTGTCATGGTTCAGATGATTGGTAAAAGTCTTGATTTTTCGGGCTTGACGTTGATTTTTAGCTAAATCTAGACAAATCCAGATATCCAGTTAGAGCCTTGCCAAAGCATCACTTTCCGGCTTCTATTGCCTTTGTTGGGTGACTGTTTTTGGCTTGCATCTTTAATATAGCTCGAAAACTCTAATACTCAAGTACTCGAAAAGTAATATTTACTTATACTTTGGCGATAATTAAGAAAATTAATTAATGAGTATTCGAGCTATGGAGGAAAAGAAAAAACCAGGAAGACCATCAACCAATAAAGATGACCCTGTTTATGTCCGTGCCAGAGTGCCACGAGAACTTCACAAATCTTTCAAGCTTGCTTGCACGGAAGATGATTTGGTTATGGAAGATGTAATCAAGGATTTGATTAAAGACTGGCTTACCAAAAGAGGCAAGAAAAATCCCGCTTAGATTTACGAGTATTAGAGCTATATAATAAATTAGAATCCTGTTACTTCTCCCAATTTTAATTTTGAGGGGAGGTGACATGAATGAAGACAATGTACAGAACCTCAATTACTTAAAAAACTATCAACTTTTATTAAGTAATTTCAAGTAAAAGTCAGGTCTTGTTAGATATAAGACGACCAAAAGTTCTGTAAGATCAGGCTATTACCTAAATGAAGCTTGTAAAGGAGGTAAATATACAACAGCACCAAAAATTAAAAGGACAAAGCGCTACTAGGTAGTAAACGTTTTGCCCGATGTAGAAAATTAAATATTTCAAATTACTTGGAAGCGGGGTTTATCTCTAGACGACCAAAGAAGTGGAAGGAAGGTGAGATGTCTAACCACTAATTGGTAAAAGAGACTAGTCCGCGCTGCTTACTCATATTATATATGAGTTGCTGTGGCAATTTCAAAATTTCTGCTTGCAGATTTTGGCAGAAAAATTCATTAAATTGTTTTTTTTCGCTCAATCAAGGGCAAATTCAAGAAATACAGCGAATTCTGTAGATATAAGGTAAAGCAGCGCGATAACCCCCTCCAAATACTGAAAACCAAAGTATTTGAGGGAAAAATCCGTGATTAATAGCAACCGCGCACTTCAACCACATGAAGTTATAGGGGGGTTCGAGATGATGTCTCGCCCCTCTCACATAGAAGTCAACCACTGGAATGAATGGTTAGCCAGTGCTGTTGACCCAAAGTTAACAGCTTTGAATGTCCGTTCTCTATCGGGGACATCAATATACGAATATCTGCTATGCGCCCTACCTCAAACTGCCAGACGTAACGATGGGCGACTGCGTGATGGGTACTTGAAACGTTATGCCCACGCGGAGTCTGGTGCATGGTGGGTTAGTGGACTTGACCCCCTTAACGATTGGTTGGCGATGGACTGGGGACGGATGAAACCAGATTACCCCCGCCTCGAATGGGATAAGACAACACAGCAGCAAACTCAAAAGCCAGTCAAGTACGAATCACCACCCAAAACTCCCAACCGAGTTACCTACTTGAGAATGCCCCTACATTTATGGCGGTTGGTATCACTTCGCTATAACGTGCCGATGCCAGAACATATTACCGTTACCGAAGAAGGAGAGGCGTTAGGTTTTTGGGCTTGGGTAATGGCACATCCCGAAATCCCTGTAATCCTTACGGAGGGCGAGAAGAAGAGTGGTTGCTTGCTGACCTTGGGATTTGTAGCGATCGCACTCCCTGGAATCTGGAATGGTCGAGTGGGCAAGGAGGATTTAGAACGACTGCACCCTGATTTAGTCCCAATGACTCAAAAGGGGCGTAAATTCGTTGTTCTATTCGACTACGAAAGCAAACCCAAAACCAAACAGCAGATTTTTCAAGCCACACGCCGCACAGCCGGAGCCATTATACAACAATGCTTGCAGTGTGAAGTAGCGCTGCTGCCAGGGCCAGAGAAAGGAATTGACGATTGGGTTGTAGCTCTGGGTAGAAAGGCGGATAAAGCCGTCACCACAATGATTGCTGATGCCTTGAGAATCAGCGAGTACAAGCAAAGATTTTTCATTAACCGTGCCAGGGGACTCCATAAGTACAAGCCCAATGTAACGGTGAATACCCGCTATCTCTCACTTGCGATTCACTCTCTGCCTCAATCTGGGTTAGTTGGTTTGGTTTCCGATATGGGAACAGGAAAGACTGAAATTTTGGCAGTTCTCAGAAGAGAGAACCCCCAACTCAGTTTTTTGAACAATGGGCATCGGGTTACTTTGCTCAAGAATCTCAGCGATCGCTTACAAACAGCAATGTACTCCGCGATTTCTTGCGGGGATTGGGGTCAGGTAAAAGCTCTCAGCATTACCGTGGATTCTCTGTATAAAATGGCAAATGATTTACAGGCTTACGATATTCTATTTATTGATGAAGCCTGCCAGTATCTCGCTCACTTGCTGAAGTCCAAAACCTGCAAAGAACACAGGGGGGCGATTCTGGAAGTGCTTGAGTATCTAGTTTACAATGCCAAGCTGGTTGTTTTAGCTGATGCTCACCTTGATGACCTGACCATTGAATTTTTCATGAATTTGCGACCGGCTGGTGAAAAACCTTTCATCATCAAAAACCAGTATCGCTCAGGTGGTCGTCAAGTTCATTGGTACGAGGGGAAAAACAGCAGCGCAATCGTTGCCGAGTTTCACGCTCAACTCATGTCGGGTAAAAAACTGATGATGGTGAGTGACAGTAAGCGGTTTATCAAAAAGTTGGAGAGAGCGCTGAATGATGGGGTATCTATTGATACGCCGGATGATGAAACACCGGAATCAGCCGAAGACCGACAGCTACGGGTGTGGGCTATTCACTCGGAAAATAGCGGCTCTGAAGAGAATGTGATTTTCATCAGAGAGATTAACGTTGCCATTAAGGATATTGACGCTTTTTTAATTACTCCCAGCCTTGGCACAGGGGTTGACATTTCCAGCTATCATTTTGATGCCGTGTTTGGCGTGTTTCATGCTGTCTCGCAGTCGGCTACAGAATGCGCCCAGCAGTTATGGCGGTATCGTCCAAATGTCCCCATGTATGTTTGGGTTGCTCCGCGTCCTCCCTTTGGTTACGCCGAAACTAATGCCCGTCGCATCAAGGAAAAGATTCTCCAGAAGAACGAGATGACCGCGTTTTTGATTCGCATTGACAGGGAAACGGGCAAGCGTGGGGCTGAAAAGGATTGGGCATTGGATGCTAGCTGTCAGATTGAAGCGCAACGCAATTGGTCGATTAATAATTTACGGGCTGATTTGCGATCGCTCCTAGAAGAAATGGGCAATACTATTGCGCCTATGGGTGATGCAACTGATGAGGGGGCTTCCCGGTGGATGAAAGCGGCAGGTATTGCCATCGATGAGGAGTATTACCGCAAAGTTGCTAACGCCAAAGATATTGATAGAAGAACTTACACCAGTAGGCAGCACCAAGACTATCTCAAACCAGAAGAAGCTTTGGAATGTGAGAAGTTTCGCATACAGGACACCTACGGCATGAGCGTAACTCCTGAATTGGTTGAGAAAGATGACTCTGGGCGGTTAATTAAGAAGATAGTCGCACTGGAGGCAATTTTAGCCCCAAGCGGAGAGACAATTACCGATGACCTTGGGCGGGAGTTTGTTGCACCGCCGAATATTGTGGTGGAACGGGACAAGACGGAGCGCGATCGCCTCGCCATTTGCACTGACTGGAGCAATCATTCTACCGCGTGGCTTATGCGTCATCGGCTAGGACTGAGGGCAGTGTTGATGGATCTCATGTCTGGGGTTGAGATTAAAGGGGACGAAGCGATGATTCAGGTTTTAGCAGAGTTCTCCAAACGCAATGCCTCTCACGTTAAGGGGATTCTCAACCTGACCATTCCCCTCGATGAATCTCCTGTGTGGATTTTGGGGCAGTATCTCTCGCAACTGGGTTTATCTACTGAATCACGGCGACCACTTGAAGACGGGAAGCGGGTTAGGTATTATCGGTTGAATACTGAGGATGTGGTGTTTATCCAGAACGTACTGGATTATCGTCAGAGGCAGCGAGAGGAGAAGGAAAAGAAACGTCAGCAGGAACAAGAACGAAATGTGGCTTATGCGGCTAGGATGCAAGCTCAGTATGGAATTAATGCACCGTCCACACCCCCCATTAATGAAGATGGAAGTAATAATCGGGGGGGTATGGACACAGATGCAGAACTCAGTGATTCTTGGTGGGACAAAGTTAAATATTATGCCCAGGTAGCAATTGAGCGGGTTGAATATGGGGTGGAGTCAGTTAAAGAATTACTCAGTACACTAACGATTGATGAGCGGTGGGGCGTGATCTTCAAGTTTGAGGATATTGACCCGAACAAGTTTGCTCAACTGGTGGCAGATGCCCCCGATTGGGTGGAATGGATGGCGTAAATCATCCCCTGATTGAGTTGAATAGAATATAAGTAGGTGGACAAAAATATTTACTGGAGTTGTGAGCGTAATTAAATGAAGCGTACCCCCTGAAGGGGATCTTGCTACGCGCAGCGTCAGAAGAGAAGCAAGGAGAAAGGCTTCTCTTTGCTTCATTTGGCAACTTTTGGAGACGCTACCACGCGAACGCGAACGCGATAGCGTCTGCTTTGCTGACTTTTCACGGGATGTGGAAAAGAAATATGGTTCGCGATTGATAATCGCGAACCAACCAAATGAATTGAAGATGATCTGCGCTCTTTAATGTAAGGTGCTGGTAGTTAAAAAATTTTGGGTGTAATGAAATTACTAGAAGCAAACCCGTACCGTAATTGTGATTTAGGTGACAAGCGCTTGACCGACAGAGCAGTGTTAATTGCGGAGGCTTTAAAAGTAAAATATGGTCATCCTCTATCAGAAATATTTCAAAGCGCTAGTGACCTCAAACGCGGTTACGAATTTTTTTCTAACCCTAAAACTACTTTTAACAAGTTGACTCAACCATCTTTTAAACAGACGGCACAAGAGATTTATGGCATACCAATAGTATTAGCGGTAGGAGATACTACTTATCTGGATTATAAAAAAATCTTAGAAAAAAGAGATGATTATGGGCCTACAGGTAATGGTGGGAACGGACTAATTTTACATAGTTCTTTAGCACTAGATCCAGACTTTGGTCAGCCACTAGGATTATTGTGGGAGAAATTGTGGCATCGACAGCACAAAGCATCTCCACCACCAGGGGAAACATCTACAGCTAAAAAAAAGCGATTAAAGAAAGAACGTTTAATCGCCAAAAATAGAGCTTTTAAAGAGAAAGAATCTTATCGATGGGTTGAAGCTTTTCAAAAAGTCAACAAATTATTTAAGGGTTTAGAAATGCCTGATGGTGGACTACTATCAAGAGTGATTCATGTCTTTGACCGTGAAGGAGATATTGCAGAAGTATTCGCACTTCAACGTAAAAATAAAAATACAGGTGTACTTGTCAGAGCCGCTCACAATCGTTGTTTATCGGGAGAAAGCTCTTATTTATGGGAGTATGTAACAGTCAAGAACTTGAAGTCACTGCCATACACAATTCAATGCCTGTTGCGCCACCACGTTGTAGAATAGCTCGTTATCTAGCAAAGGGACGTAAAGAATTTTATTGGTACTATAAATTACATGCTACAACACCAATATTTCCGACTCGAAGTGATGGCAAGCTTTCCAAGTACAAGCATTTAGGTAAGGCTGGTAGTCAAGCCTACATAGATGCCATTGAACAAATTACTGCAAGGACTAAAATTGAAGCTTTAGATCGTTCCATTGAGACTCTCAAACAGGGTTTAAAAGATTTAGTCGAAGAAACCTCCAAATATAATAAAAAATAGCAATTGGTTCGCGATAGTCTATCGCGAACCACTCTTTCTTTTCCACATCCCGTGAAAAGTCAGAGCAGTTGAGAGAGCGTTATTGCACACCCCAGACCCGGTTCAAGTAGGAGACAGAGTGTTAATTCTACGTCCGGCGTATGTAGCCGGAAAAGTTGGGGTAGTTTGTGGTCGAGAATCAGGCTCAGATGGTCAACCAAGCAACCGTTGGCTTATCCAAGTAGATTCAGATACAGAAAATATTGTGGTGTCGCTAACTTGGAATGAGTTTCAGTTGATGCCGCCCGGAATAACAGTACGGAGTTAGAGGCAGATTCACAAGGGTTCAATCGGAAAAATGGGGGGTGTGGGGTACCCTGGTAAAACTTTTACCTGATGCTAACTTTGTACCAACATTTTCATATTGATGGACATGACACAAGCAAAAGAAATATGTAGCGTATGTCTAGATACGTTCATACAAGACGATGACTACACCTTGTATGAAGATGGGAATGTAATGCACTACTATGATGAAAATATATGGAAACATAGCCTGACCGAATGGCTCAAGGCAGAACACTTGGGCAGCAATATAAAAGAGGCTTTGTTTAACGAATGTCCTGAAGAAATAAAAGGAAAAGCTAAAAGCTTGCTTTATCCGTAGAAGTTTTCACGACTGCCACCGACCAATACCATTCTTCTGGGGTTGGCGAATAGTAAAATCTGGTGCTAAAGATGAAGCTCTAGTCATTTCAGCCCTCAGTAATAATCTAATACGTTAGACTCCTGCTAACGCAATCAGAGATACAGCTAATCTTCAGTTATGGCTTGGACAATGACCGCGATCGCAAGAAGACGCTGCCCGATCGCGCAATCGCACCCTCTGAGGGCATTGGCCAAAGATGGACGTATTTATCAATTGATAACAGTTTGCAATAACTCTTGAGTGGCTTGTCTTTTAACGAAATAATAGGGCTTGTAGCGAGGTAGACTGTCCATAATATATCGCGTACACCGGACACTACCAGCGAGAATAAATGAGTCCACCGCCCCCAACTCGTCTACCTAACAAGCATTACAGGTAAGCGAGAATACCTTACACCAAGCGAGGTGCGAAGTCTTCTTGATGCCGCACTAGAACGCAAAGCTCGTTATGCTCACCGTGATTATACACTGATGTTGCTTATGTTTCGCCACGGGCTGAGGGTGGGGGAAGCTGTAGGGGCTAAGTGCGGTTTGCGCTGGGATGCCCTGATGTGGGCCGAACGTCAGATTTTCATCACCAGGGAAAAGGGCAGTGATTCAGGGGTGCATCCCTTGAGAGATGATGAATTAGTTTTGCTCAAAGAACTCAGAGAGATGTTGCCTGATAGCAAATATATTTTTGTTTCTGAGCGTGGTGAGGTGATGTCCACTGATGCGGTGCAAAAACTGATTGGGCGACTGGCGGCGCAGGCAGGACTTGATATCAAAGTTCACTGTCACATGATGCGCCACGCCTGCGGTTACTATCTGGTGAATCAGGGTTACAACACTAGAGAGATTCAAGATTTTTTGGGACACCGCGATATCAAACACACTGAAAAATATACCAAGCTGAATGCTCGACGGTTCCTGAATTTTGATTGGGGTGATTTGTGAAATTTTGACTCAAAGAGTGATTCATCGACTTCAAAAAAATTTTTTAATGGCTACGCACAACCCCAAATTTCATACTATCAACTCAGATGGAACCATTATTTTAGGCTCTAAACACTTAGATGAGGTTGTAGAAGTTCACATAAATCAGGGAAAACGTCGTTTTTATGGTATAAAAAAGACGGTACTGTGATAGAATCTACGGTTAATAGCAAAGAGTGATATCTTGTGCCGTTTTCACGAGCTAAAAAGGTTTTTTTAGACCAAATTATGGTTAGCGAATTGGTAAATCTCAAACAAGAACTGATTTCTATTTCAGAAGCTAGTGACATTGGGTTTAACTGTACTCCAACAGCCGCATTGCAAATCGAGACATTAGCGCGATCGCTTGAGGCTGTAAATCCTACTGCTGAACCAACAAACCATCTTGAGTTGGTTCAAGGGCGCTGGCGGCTCTTGTACAGTACATTTGGCTTAGAACGAGAAACTACTCTACAACGTGTTTCTTTTGGTAAACTCCCGAATGTGGCTATCAGCGTTACTGGTATCTTTCAAGAAGTTTATACAGCTGGTCAGGAATACAATAACCTAATTGAATTTACTCTATTGTCTGGTATTAATGGTATTACTATAGTTGAAGGGCGTTACACAGTAGAAGATTCTAAACGTCTCAATATTGATTTTGTAGAAACATCCGTTAAAAGTGTAAGCAATGATTTGACCGACTCTAGTTTTCGTAAGGCTTTAGAAGTCGATAATCAGTCGCCTTTGGAATCAACACTCTCCTTTAATGGCTGGACAGATATTACCTATTTAGACGAAAATTTTCGCCTCATGCGTGGTAATCAAAAAAATTTGTATGTGTTGCTACGATCCGAGTAAAAAGATCAGAGTCTCCTTACTTGTACTTATCAGAACTTGAATTCTCACAAAATGTCGGAATTTAATAGTTTGGCGACATCAGGCATCACCGTGCCAATTTGGGAAAATCGTACGCTAAGGAATTGAGACTAACCTGAATGCTATGAAAATACCTTGTTTTGAGCAAACGGCATACCTCTATTCCTCATTTTTGACTCGAATTAGGAACTTCCAGATGGTGCAGAGTAGTACCAGTACTCTGCACCAACAAAAAAATTAACACCTAAAATCTAGACGGACAAAGACGTTCAGCCTTAGCGTACGATTTTCCCGTTTTGGCACGGTGACGCCCATCACCCCGGAGGTGGCTAAAATTAATACTCATATCTTTTAATTTAATGAGATATTATATTCTTTATACCAATGCTTAACAACTAATAAAGCACCTCTTATTAGTTTGTCCCAATTCACAGCATCTAGTTTGGAGATTTCTAAAACTTGGGTTGCTGGTCGGTAATGAACAATACAGTTGCGAACTTGGTAAACAAATTTTTCAAGTTTACCATCTTCACTACCATCTAAAAATTGTTTCACTTCTCTGAATAGTTGTTTTGCTTCTAATGGTGAATTATCAATAATATTCTTAAGAGCATCTTCTTCTTTTGGTTTCCAACCCAGAGATTTTTCCATTTCACCAGCGAGATGAATTAGTGGTGTTGAAATAGATAATTTTCTACATAATTCATCTAACTTAGCTAGGGGAAATATTTTTTCTATACATCTATAAATATCAAGGAATGAATGTTTCCAAGATATAGAAGTAATACTGAGTAATAGATTATCATAAGGAATACTATCAGAACCCTCTACAAATATTGTTTCAAATATAGCAATTGTTTCATGAGAAAAATTTAAAAATAAATTGTTACTATTTTTAGTAATATAAAACCCAGAGAGTTTTTCTAATTTATCTTTTTGAATAGGAGAACTTTCCAAGATTTCGTAGACACTGATTTTCTCAAAATATTTAATCACGTCAGTGTAATCGTGTCCTGAATACTTTGAATCTTTGTTTTGAAAAAGTATTTCATCAAGTATTTCATATGGTTCAGCATTTTGACGAATAGGAACTTTTAATTCAAATAAGAGAGCTGTTATCAGCCCTGCATTTAAAGGATAAATAGTAATTGTTTCATCAAATTTTACTGATTCAAGCCAACCTATAACTACAAAAAAATTGCTTTCTTTAAAAGTGATATAAGCTGTAATAAAATTTGGTAAAATTGGTTGTATATTTTCTATAATTAATGTTTTTAGCCATTCTTTCTCAATTGGTTCTGTTTTGATATATTGCGGTTTTTCCTCTTCATAATTGGGAATGTCATAAACATTAGCCTTTTTAACAAAACTAATGAATGAAGTAAATATATATTGATTGGCTGCTTTCATGTTCCTTGACATATACAATTAATAAGCTCTCCAACAGGGTGTCATTGCAGTAATATTAAAGTTATCTTCGATCAGTACGTTAAAAGCTTTTAAGAAAAACTCTCTTTCAAAATCCCCCACTCTTCCAGATTTATGAAAAATTACCTCATTTAGAGTATTAAAATCTAAAAAATTTTCAATATCAAAACTATCCATCAAATCCAGTTTATTTATCAATATTTCAGCATTATTTTTAACAGTATCTAAGTTATTTTTTTGCTTGTTTTCAGAATATTGTGTCCCAGGTCTACCTAAAACTTTTAATGCTATGGCTGTAACAAAACCAACACGAGCCGGTTGGCTACTGAAGAGGTCTTTACCACTTTGAAAACGGCCTTCTTGTTCATCATCATTTGAATTTTTATATTTATCGAATAATTTATCAAATTTGGCAAGATAGCCAAGTACGTCATAAAACATACTTGTAAATTGATCATCAGATGTAGCTTCTATAAAATCTTGCTTAGTGAATTCATCAGCCAAACGTTCTTTTGTATCAATTTTTTCTTTCCTTGCACCAAATACTAAAAATAATTCAATAACTTGATCTGCTTGAAATTGTCCGGCACGAGATCGCCTCTTTGCATCGTTTACCTCTAAAACTTCTACAGAGTCAACTTTTTTATTTATTTCTTTAATCATTGAACGAAAAACAGTTTCAAGTTGTCTTCTTAAATTCCAAGGTACTTGCCCTGTATTAAGAACTAACATTCGATATATTAAGCTATTTGTAGTTGGAGCAACCCAATACTCTACCCGCATTTTCCTACTGCTTAAATCTTCTTTAGAGTTACTTATTACTTCAGTCATTGCAGTAGTTCTTTGCATACCATCAATTATAGATATATTCTCTTTAGGTAAATTATCTATAATTTCAAAAAAAGATTTTTCATCTAAATTATCTAAGTTATTAAAAACCTCCTCTTCAACAACAACTCCTAGTACTATAGGTGGCAATACTGTACCTAAACGCAAGTCTTCAATCATTCTTTTTCGTATGCGAATAGCTGTACTTGTTTTTAAAGATTCTCGCTGCCCTTCAATTCCTCCACCGCTTTCATATACACTTTGTATAATACGAAGATATTGTCCTATTGTTAATTGGGTCATAACAGAGTAACAATTTACTCTTTCATCTTTTAATTTATCCATCTTATTGGCTATCCATGAAATTAATTTATTAGGCAAATAATTGTATCAGTTATTGAAATTGAATCTTATTTAAATAACATATAGAATGCAACTTCTAATTTGTATAATGCTTAATTTGCTGATTGTCAACTAAAGGGAGTGGTATGTGAACCAATGCCATGCACTGTTGATACTCTCCCAGCCTCGAATACACAATAAAGCTGAACGGTCGAGCCTCCCACAAACTTTTGCAGTCAGCCGTTTATCGCTTTGATACAGCCAATGTTTCTTATTTAGAGCTTAACTAGCTAACTACAATTATCAAATTTTGGTTGGTTTGAATACTCAGCACACCACTAGACGATGTGTTAGAGTGTCCACTGGATAAACTGGACACGTCCACTGGACACTCTTATGACAGTAGAAATAGACCCGTTCCCCGTTGCTGCACTCCTTGATAGGTACAGTCTTGGAAAACAGGCGGTTTACAACCGGATAGACGCGCTCGACATCAAGACATTCAAGCAGGGGAATAAATCTTACATTACTGCTGATGATGTGGAATTGCTTGATCAGTTGCACGACCATATCAGCGCAGGCGGGAAAATGGATGATTTCAAATCCCCCAAAACAGAATTAGTGAGCAGTCCACTGGACACGCTAGACACGTCCAGTAGACTAGTGGACAGACTGGACACGACCACTGGACAACCAGACTTGGCACTTGGGGAGGTGGTTCAGTTGGTGGAAGCGATCGCCCGTCACCTGCGACCCACAGAGCCACTACAGCACCTCAAAGAGCTTCAGCTTGCGGCTACCGAAGGCTGGCTTCTGTCTTCTTCTGAAGTGGAGGGGCTTTTAGGGTGTAAGCCAAGGGTGAAGAAGGGGAAACAGCAGTTTACTCGTGGGTCGTTCAGTTTTGTGAGGTCTGGCAAGATTGGGAATCAGTCAGCCTGGAAGGTAGTAAGAGTCAATTAAGTGGTGCTATGCTGAACACTAGTAGTTTGCCAAGGAAACTTTGCATAGTGGTCAGCAGAGGTCTAGGGCAGAGGGTAAAGGACTTGTATAAGTCTCTCCTCTGCTGCCCTGCACAAGTGCCTGCCTCCACCCGGCAATTTTGGGTTGGTGAACTCTAGCTTGCCTAGATAGAGGTAGGAGATGGAGGACACAGGACTAGAACAACAAAGAAAGATCACTGTATTACGCGATCAGTCTCCAAGCAAAGCCCTTGTCAAGCTTGAGCCTCAATCTGATATTGAAGTATATAAAGAAGTTTTAAGCGATCGCTTCATGGAAGCAAGCACAGTAGAGGAATATGAAAAGATCCTTGTATTGAGACAAAGAGTTCAAGAATTAGACGTACAAACCAGACGATTGAATTACGCGCAGAAATCAGCAGAAATTCAGCTTCAACAAGCTCAACAGAAAGATATTCTCCAACGTGGACAACAGATTGCAGCTATTACAATTTCAATTGCTGCTGGGATTTATTTTATACAAACTATTCCTTTAGCAGGTCTATTATTCCTGACTTTAGGTTTGGCGAAACCGTTAGGTTACTCTTTGGGAGAAATAGGCAATTTTTTAGATAGTTTAAAGGGTTTTCCAAAAGAATCAGATAAGCTTTTGTCTGATGAAAAAGAGCCAAGAGTTCAAGCTGAGGAGTCTAGAGATGCAAGACCCTAAATTAGACGTAATTAGCGTATTGAAGCTTGAGAAACGACTCCAAGTCTTTGTTGGAATTTATTTATCAATAGTACTGCTTGTACTAATTTTTGTCCTAGTCAAGATTCCCATAACTAGCGAATTACAGTCGGCTTTGATAATTATTTTAGGCTTGATTACAATCGCCACCCTTGATGCATTCAGAAAAGCCTTGGGCAATACTTCATCATCTTTAATAAACGAATTCAAGCAAATTATTGTCCAAGATGGAGGTTATTATGTTGCTGGAAATGTTGATGGAATCGATAAACGTATTAACGTTGAAGGCGGCTATGTAGCGAGTGGTGCTATTAACTATGGGTATGAAAAAAGACAGACCCTTGCTGAAGCTGCTGCTGAGATTCAGGATTTACTCCAACAACTAGAGAAATCTAATCCTACCGCTAGCGAAGCTGAAATAGTTGCATATGTTAATGAGGAAATTGAGCCTGATCTAAAATCACGTTTAGTCAAAGCCTTAAAAGCTGCTGGTGAAGCCGCTATCGAGAGTTCATTGGATAGCCACTATGTCAATCTCATCAGGGCTATTAGTAAAGGTTGGTCATCTTCAGAATAAGTACATACTCTGTAAGTCATTTGCTACCAAAGTTAAAAGTATTGTTTCTGATGGTAGGATTTGCGTTCTTAAAATTTATTCCTTGCCAGTTCTCATTAATGATGTTAGGACGTTGGACTTTGACCGTCTCTGTTAACTGCTCAAGTGCTGCGGCTAGTTGCGGATGTTCTTTGGCGGCAGCTTGTGCGTCAAAAGCCAAAGCTTCCAGGGTGTCTTTAATCTCTGGATATGCTGACGCTGCTGACTCTATTTTTTCTATCAAAACAGCTTCACCAATATCTTCTCGTTGTCCTGGGAGCAAGGCGCGATTTTCTGCTGCTGCTTCGATCAATTTTGCTGTATCCGGAGACTTGAGCCTGAGCAGTTTAATTACCTTACCGCCTTGCTCAAATATCACATTAATAACCTGATCGCCTGCCTTATTTAATGCTTTGTTTCCAATCAGAGTAAAAAGCGCGATCGCACCAGCAGTTAATGGCTCCATATACTACCTCGTAAGTACGGCATCTTATTTATTAAGACATGATTTCTGCTCTAAATTCCCCAAACTTAGTAATTGAAGTAAAAAACTTGCGGCTTAAGTTTCAGTAATTTATTTAGCCTATCCAAAGTTAAAAGTATTACTGTTGACGGTGATATCTGATTCCTTAGCATTTATTCCCTGCCACAAATCATTGATAGGTAACGATAATCTGGAACTGTTATCACCTGGAAGGGATGTGTCGTATGATGGTTGGCTTATGTCAGATGTAAATGATGATGAAGCATCAAAAGCACTAGACAAAGCATCTGTAAGGGAATTCGATGCCAAATCCGAAGACCATGCAGGGGTATTAAGCTGATCAGTAGGAGTGGTGAAGTCAGTAGGACAATCATTGATAGCACCACCAACTTCATGCCCATTGTATACAATGCTAGATCCTAGAGTTTCTCCCATGTATTGACCAAGGTGCTGACCACTTTCAATTGCGCCCGAAACAGCAGCTATTGATGTATCAAGGTGAGAAGAATTTCCCCCATAAGTCAATACTCCTTCTTCTATAGCTTCTTCCGTAACCAGCCCTCCGAGAGTTGCACTGTCCAAAAGACTACCTGCTTGTCCACCTAAAGCACCGGCAGAAACACTATCGAATGTATTAACGTTAAAATCACTCATTGTATACCTCGTGTTTGTTCCAAGAATTTTGTAAACAGTTAAAAAATATCTGGCAATTAATTGTCAGCACTGTTAACAATCGGTAGCACAATACGAAACCCAATAGCACTGTTTTTTGTATCAGTCTGATGAGAAAAAGCACGACAAGCAGAACGTATTTTCAAGAGCTTATCAGTGAAATTTCCACCACGATGCACACGTTGTTTTGCTACACCCCCTTCTAACCATGCACTACCATTAATAGGTGCATCGTTATAATTATCATGCCATAAATCTTCGCACCATTCCGATACGTTGCCATGCATATCGTACAACCCATACAAGTTACGGCTAAATCGTTTGACCTCAGTAGTCAAACCTGTACCATAATTAGCTAACCCAGTGATAATAGTCATACCACAAGAAAACGGAGTGATTGTTCCTGCGCGACAGGCGTATTCCCATTCCGCTTCACTTGGCAAACGAAAAATGTGTTTACGCCATTCATTGCCAAGTGACATTTCACAGTGCAATAGATATTCGCGTAATCCATTGTTAAGTTTACTTAAATTTAGTTTTTCACAGAAGTCTAGCACTCTCTCCCAAATTAACTCATTGTCAAGTAATATTAAATTTAGTTTTTGACAGAAAACTTGGGTGTCTTCCCAACTTACATTTTCAACGGGATTATTTGGGTATTTATGTGTACTAGGATTACTACCCATTATTGCTTCCCATTGCGCTTGGGTAACAGGAGTTGCTGCCATATAAAAATGGGTAACATAAACTAAATGTTGGGGCTTTTCAGTTTTCTCAGCACCATTTTCATTCTCTGCCGCGCCCATCAAAAACTCTCCCGATGGAATATAGACTAGCTCTAATTCTACATCGTTAGGCAGTTGAACAACTTTCTGCCGAACCTCTTGAATTTGCCGCTTAATAATTTTGGCATCTTTATCGACTGTTACTGTTTCAATAAAAACAGAGTCACCCAATTTTTTGCGTCCTTCCTCTTCTGCTTGTTGTTGTTTTGCCTCTTCTTGACGTTTAGATTCGGCGGCTTTCAATTCTTGTTGGCGTTCTAACTCAGTCGCGTCTAGTTCTTGAATTTGCTTTATGATTTGACGTTGCTGCTCTGTAGTTTCATTCCATACCTGCATTATCCAATCATATTCTTCCATCTCTTTTAAAAAGTATAAGCAAGAACCCAGCTTTTTCAAAAACGCTAACTCTGCCTTTGCCATATATGGACGTATTTGCAGGCACATAGCAGTAAGTAAATCCTGTTTTTCTGCTGGTAATTCCTGCTGCACTAACCATATATAAATTGAGGCTTTGGTTAGTAACATTGTCAGTTTAAAATTAGATAACCCCATCATATAGACTGCTAAATCAAGTATGAAATCAGCAGCTAAAGGATTGCCAAATTTTGCTAAATCTTCACCAAAATTAATGTAGTGTGAAAAAACAAAAAATTCTAAGTCCTCCTGTTCCTCTTGCGTGCTACCTTGCAATAATTCTGGTAATAAAGTGGGTAGTTTAGGAGGAAGTTGGTAGTTAATAAAAAAATACTCATCAGCTACAAGCCCCGCAATGAGTTGATGAAGTAAAGAAAGATGCTTTTCTAATTCTTTAAATGCCCTGCGTGTTGGGCGATATCTATTGGTAAAATTTTTATCTGAGGTTCTAATTATTCGTTCTTCCTGTAATAACTGCCAATTTACCTCCTTATCCCCAGCTATTTCCTTAACTCTTTCTTCATCAAGTTTGGATAACAAATCCTCCCTCTCATTTCCCCATTCTGCCGCTTCTTGTTTACAAATTTCAAATAAAAATTCAGCAACATTAAATCCTGAAAAAATGGGTGTTACATTGTACTCTTCTTCTGCCCTCCATACTCCAGTATGCAGATTCATTAAGTCGCCATGTACTTCTGAATTAATAACTAAAGTGGGAACAGCAGGCATTAGATAATGCAAGTTCTTAATTGCCGCTTCGCTATGGTATTTGTTGCTATCCCATAGTCCACCAACAAACTCAATAGGACGCTCTTTGTCCTGTTTAGAATAATTTTCATGAAAGAAAATACGCATTGCTTCATTCAGACTTTTTTCCATTTGTGGAAGTCCAGATTTGTGAACTTGAAACGGTTCAAAATCTATATCTGGTGGTGAGATAGTGATTAATAAAGGGAATCTCTCTCCTTTATTTTTTCTTGTTTCTAAGTCTTCAATAAAAATTGATGGCGCACTGCGTAATGGAAAAGTGCTAAGAATACGCCGATATTCCTCTGTTTCTTTTGCCCTTTGTGTATTTAGTAAAGATAAAGCGATTTGATTAAGATGGGTTTGTTGCAGGAGTTCTAAGTCGATTGCTTTGCGTTCTTGTTGCAATAGCAAATCAAAGTCCATACGTTGATGCAATATCTGGTAATCCCATTGTTTTGTATAAGCAACTATGGCAGCTTGTAGCTGGCGGGTTTTATCGTTTTCCTGTCCCTGAAATTGGCGATTGAGCCAGTTTTGAGTGGACTGCCAGTCTTGCTGTTGTATATCACGGTGATACTGCGCTTTGAGTTTGATTAATTCAAGTTCGCGTCGTTCTGTTTCAAACTCACGATGTGCCGCTAATTGCCGCGTTAAATTTTCCGCCTGTTTATCAGGGCCATATTGAAATGGCAAGAAGGTGCTTTTGCAGGCATTAGCAAGTTTTTTCCAAAATCCCTCTTTGGGTGGAAGATAGGTAACCATTATTTTTCCTTGTAAAGATCAATAAAAATTAAGTTAAGCGAGAGGTTGCCCTGGTACTTTCTCAATCACAGTTATAGTTCCAGGAGACTGTTTTTCGAGCGATGCCAGAAACTTACCAGTTTTATCCCATAAAGTTTCTCCTACCTTTTCGCCCGTTTTTTCTAATGCTTTGGTGGCAATTACAGTTCCAATTGCGATCGCACCAGCAGTTAATGGCTCCATCTACTACCTCTTAAGCGCGGCATCCTATTTTACTATTAATACATTGTTTCTGTTCTCAATTACGCAATTAATGGAAGAAATCTCTAGTTAGCTTATTGTTTAGGCTCATAATTCATGCAGCATTACACGTTTCGTCTAATTCGTGGAATACAATCGCTCCCTACTTACCAAACCTGATAGTCCAGCAGTCTGATTGCAAATCAGCTGGGAGTTCAGCGGGAAACTCATCACTCAGTTGCTAGTTCGTAAACAATCTTGGTCAAGGAAGCACCAGGGTCAAAACTGACTATCAAGTTTGACATTGACTGTG
>NZ_JBTYKD010000132.1:0-7075 GCF_054880495.1 Nostoc sp. | reverse complement strand
TAGCTTAGGGATAGAGGGTATTGCAGTTTACCCATTCCGAGTAACACCGGGAAAAGTGGCTTGAGGACATTTGTCCATAAAGTTACTAACTGTAGCTACTAATTCTCGTTCTTTATCAGGAATAAGTATAGTACTGAAAAGGTCGGGATAGATCAAACTTAGAGAACGTCGCAGCCAAACATAAAAAAACTCTGAGAGGTCAGCGTAGCCAATATTATCGTAGTAGGGTGGGTCTGTAGAAACAACTATTGATTTTGCGTAAATCTCTGATTTAGTAGCATCTAAGCGTTGAACAAATCCTTTGGTGCTACATGGAGAAATTTCAACTACTTTGGCTATCCAATTAATTGCACCAATAAAGTTACCACTGGAAGTACTAAATGGATTTACTTCTGCGAAATCCCAAGTCATAGGAATTGCTTGACGGGCAAATGTATTTCGCATTTTCTCGCCTGACGAATGCCAGCTACAAATACTTGAACAGTAATCGCTCATTCGATCTACTGCGATCGCTAAATAAGTCGCCACTGCATCCGCGTAAGCAGTCGCACCCTTACCACCTTCACAAAGAGGCAAACTATCATCTGGTATTTCAAAAGCTACAGCATCAGAAAGTATCTTTTCCCGTGCTTCGCTTACTAATTCACAAAAAGTGTTTAGTGCTACAAGCTGACGCGGGGTAAAAAGTTCTGCAAATGTACGCATCCCGTAGTTAGGCGTTTTGAAATCTCGTGGATTATGAGGCAAATTGACTTCAGGCTTCCATTCTGGTTTTACTGAAGTTACAATTTCCTCGTCTTTGTTAGTTGGCGATAAATACGCCCGTCCACGTTCACCTTCTGCCACAATAGCCATCAACTGAGCGCCCATCCGTCCTGCTTTACCTTCAGCACGAACATAATCCAAAGGCATAGGAGTAGTGCAACAGATACAAATTGCACCTTTGCGGCTAACAGTTTCATCTAGCGGTTCACCCTTGCCAGACTTCACTTGAAAACTTATCACAGGTGGTTGCTGGCTATGGTTAATAGTTGGTTCTATCCAAGCTTCCTTCCCTTTCTTACTTGAAAGCTCAAAAGAACGCACTAACGGCATTTGACAACCACAAGCCGGATTAGGACATTTCACAGTCCTAGCCCACAACCAAGCAATCACGGTTGCTTCTTTACCCTCACCCCCGTCCCCTCTCCCAAAATGGGAGAGGGGTGTATTTTCTTCTCCCTTTCCTGTCCCCCTTCTCCCATTGTGGGAGAAGGGGCTAGGGGATGAGGGTAAATTCACCTTGGGATACAAATGCCCAATTCGCTTAAAAGCTTGCTCCCGCATCCATTGCCCGTAATAGCGCACATCTTCAGCTAAACCCTGCGCCCCATACCATGCATTAGTTTTTAGAGAATTTTTCTGAGACTCAGGGTTAACAGGAGGCAAATTTGCAAACTTCGGCGGAATTTCAATCAAAGCTTTAGTAATCAAAACCGCTACAGGATTAATATCACTACCATGTGCTTCTAACCCCAATCTTTGGGCTTCCAAAGGTATACTACCCCCACCACAAAAGGGATCATAAATAGGTGGTGCGTGCTTGTTTAAATACTCTCTTACTTCTTCCGGTTTAGTTGGTGGTTCGTCACCTTTTTCCCAAGCAAGGCAACGAGCAATTTCTCTTTGTGCTTCCTCAACTACACTGGTATTTGTTATGTCATCCCAAGATACTAAACCGTGAACAGTTTGGGTTGACCTTCCCCTTGTTTCAACATTTTCAATTCGCCCAATTAAGTCATGTAATCGTTGGCGTTCTTTTTCTTGTTCCTCTTCAGTGGGAAATTTGTCAGGATGACTTGAGGGATCATCTACCAAAGATGCAAACAAAACTGCTCGACAAGCTGCCAAAGGTCGCCGCGCCCACCATAAATGTAGCGTTGAAGGATGTCCATGCCTAATTGATTTCTCTCTGGCAGATTCTTGATTAATCGCTTCCAGTGGTAATGCGACTTCGATTAGCTTCTTGCGGTAGGTCATTCATTTTGCCAGACTTGTATAATCGAAGCGAGTAAATGTCTGAGCAAGAAGCAGCACAAAATATTCCGAGTGAGTGGACTTACGGAATATTTACATCAAGCATTGGTAGGCTAATTAGTCTTTGTTGATTGCTGCTCGCCTAACTTAGTTACAGAGCTTCGTCCGGCAATTATAATCACGATACCAGCTAGATGGTTCAGTGATAATTCGGAGGAGCGCACATTATCTTTAGCTAAAAGCCTGTAGTTTAAAAAACGATGACTCCTAACACAATTTCTTGGGATTCTATCCGTGATGAGGTTTTAGCAGATCCAGAGGTAAAAGCTGAATACGATGCCTTGGAATCTGAATTCCAGTGTGCAAAACAAGTTATTGCTTTAAGGAAGGCTAGCGGCTTAAATCAACGGGATTTTGCTAAGTTGGTTGGCATTAAACAACCACAGCTAGCTCGGATTGAATCTGGGAAACAGGTTCCTAAAATTGAAACCTTAGCAAAACTTGCTAGGAGTGCAGGTTACGATGTCGAGATTCGCTTTGTAGCGCCCAAAGGAAAGCGATCGCACAAAGTCGAGCCTCTGAGGATTTCTGCTAAGGAGTTAGTTTAGTCCTGTAATTGCTCTCACCAAAAGCATTTCTTTTTACTTGGATAACTAGCTATCCAATAAAGTAGGCAGACTCAAGAGCGATTACTCTCACAAAATTGCGATCGCAGATCAATTCCCTAAAATCTCCAATTATTGCGGTGCTGTCCCCATCTGCCACAATTCTTGTAAATTGTAATTTACACTCGTTACTGCAAAATCTGGCTCCTTATGAAACGGTTGCTGCACATAGCGAATTGAACAATTACTATCTAGTAGATCTGCCGGAGGCACTTTCACCAGTGCCAAGATAAAGTTTTCAGGCTTATTTAAGGCAGTGATAATTTCATTCTTGGTTACTGTCACTGTCTGGCCAGTTGCAATTCTTCCCTTGACTTCAATAAACCGCAACTGCCCTGTTTTAGGGATGCGTGACTCAATATCATAGCCGCATTTCTGGGTACTCACATCAGTTGGTTCGTACCCTAAATTGCGTTCTACTTCCATCACAGCCGTCATTGCTGCCTGTTCTACTCGTTCCGTCTCCCTGGCAAACATCGCCGTTGTTGCCTGTTGTTTGCCTTGCATTCGTTGCAGCAAGCCTACTGAAACTACCAACGCACCCCCAACCACCACAGGCGGTAATGGCGATAATCTACGTTCTTGCTCTAATTCCTCCAAGCGTTGCATTAACCGTGCTTGCAAATCATCAGCTCGCTGACGTGCTTTACCAGAGTTAATTTTGGCATTAGGCTTGCCAGCTTCCTCTTGCATTTTCAGTTCTTCAGCCCGATAATCCCAGTAATTAATCTCCTTGGTTAATCTATCTTTTACTGCTGTCATCGTCTTAGCAATAAGTTCCTCTTTGCGCTGCTTGAGTTCTTGAAGATGTTGGGGAACAAGGTGAGCGATCGCATAACTCTTGGCTTTTGCTTCTAAATCTTCTCGCAACCAAGATTCTTCTAAAACTTTTTCTACAACACCCTTTTCCTCGTCTGTTAGCGGACGGTAATTGAGGTAAGGTGCGTAACCTGCATTTTGCACCCTCACCCCCCTCCCCTCTCCCAGAATGGGAGATGGGTGTAATTGTAATTGCTCCCCTTCTCCCAATTTGGGAGAAGGGGTTGGGGGATGAGGGCAAATCTCCACATATTGCATTCGCCGCGATACTAAACGCCTAGAGCCATTTAAATTTGTCCGCGCGTCTTGTATGGAATGTTCTAGATAAACTAAGGCGCGGGTTCCCTCGCTGGAATCATTTTCATCGACTAAGATAGTCCCTTGTTTCAACAAATCCCGGTGTCGTTCCAAAGTCAGGTCAATTGTGGCATCCAGTAGAGAATGTCCAGAACAGATGAAGGCTGCTAGAGGTTTACCAGAAATGCTGATCAAATCTTTTTCAAAGCAGACACGTTCGTAACGTAGCAGCAACGGTTCTCCTACACCAATTTGCCGCCCTCGATTGCGAATAACTGCCGGAACATGACTGATTTCGTAACGCTGGGGTTCACGTTGACGTAATGTTCCACCTAATTGGGTAAATGCTTCGAGGAAGAAAGAAGCAATAAAATGAGGTTGCAACCGTCGCGCTTCTGCCCTTTCCATTTCTTCCCGGATTTGCTGCACTTTGGCGATATCCATCGAATCTCGTGCCAAAGCCCGTTCTTCTAAAAGTTCGCGTAGTCGCCGTTGGTCGAGTTTATCATGTACGACTTGGTTGAGTCTGTCTCGCACCTCTGGTTGATCGCCATAGCGAATTGCTTCAATCAATAACTCTCGTAATTCCGTCCCTGCGATCGCTTTTCCCAATACATCAAATACTTGACCTCCCAGTGCCTTCTGCTCTGCCTCTATCTTTTTCAATAACGCTAAATACACATCGCCTTCACGAGTGCCTTTCGCCACTAAATTCCATAAGTGACAGACCTCCGTTTGCCCAATCCGGTGAATTCGCCCGAAACGCTGTTCTAGGCGGTTAGGATTCCAAGGTAAATCGTAATTAACCATGAGATGCGCCCTTTGCAAGTTAATCCCTTCACCCGCAGCATCCGTAGCTATTAAGACTTGTACTTCGATATCTTGGGTAAACGCCTCCTGCATTTTGCGGCGTTCTTCGCGTCCCATTGCGCCATGTATATTTACCACAGCTTCATTACGCCCTAGTAGCGTGCGAATCCGATCTGTCAAATAATTTAATGTGTCCCGGTACTCAGTAAAAATCAGGAGTTTGCGCCGATGTCCTTGGGCGTTGAACATTTCGGCATCATTTTGCAACAGATTCGAGAGCTCTTCCCATTTTTTATCTTTACCACTACGTCGCACCCGCAGTGCCAGTTGCTCTAATTCTTCTAAAAGCTTAATTTCTGTTTGTAATTCTGCGATCGTCCGTGATGCTGTAGCTAGGTCAACTACTTCCTGTTCTGTTGCTTCTCGTTCTTCACCAGGAATATCCTCTAAATCATCTTCTAAGTCTTCCAGATCCAGAACCTGCTTAAATTCAATGATGATTGCATTACTTCCCCGCCTCAAAACTTCTTCTTGCCTCAGCCGTTTTTGCAACCTTTCGCGACGGCGTAGCAGTGATTGATATATAGCTTCTGGTGAAGAAGCGAGCCGACGTTGCAAAATAGTCAAAGCAAAGCCAACATTACCTTTGCGTCCTTCATTTTCTAAAGCATCGGCACGATTAAATTCCTCGCGGACATACTCAGTAACTCGCTTATAAAGTACCCCTTCTAAATCCGATAGTTCATATTCTATAGTGCTAGCTTGGCGTTCTGGAAATAGCGGTTTTCCATCAAATTTCAGCAAATCTTCTTTAACCAATCGCCGCATCAAGTCAGAAGTATCTGCTACGTGAACACCATCGCGGAAGCGTCCTTCAAATCTGTCTCCATCCAATAACGCCATAAACAACTGGAAGTCTTCCTCTTTGCCGTTATGTGGTGTCGCTGACATTAATAAAAAATGCCTAGTCAAGGTTGAGAGTAACTTACCAAGTTTGTAGCGTTTCGTCTCTTTAATTTCACCACCAAAAAACGAAGCTGACATTTTATGAGCTTCATCACAAACAACCAAATCCCAGTCTGTCTGTGCTAGTTTTGCTTGTAAATCTTGATTACGGCTGAGTTTGTCTAGTCGCACAATCAGCAACGGCATTTCAGCAAAAACATTTCCAGTTACTGCTGATTCAATGCGGTCATTGGTAAGAATTTCAAAGCGTAAATGAAACTTTTGCGACAATTCATCTTGCCATTGTGGGGCTAAACTGCCGGGACAAATCACAAGGCAACGATGCAAATCGCCTCGAATGAGCAATTCCCGCATTAGTAACCCTGCCATAATAGTTTTACCTGCACCTGGGTCATCTGCTAAGAGAAAACGCAGAGGTTGACGAGTCAACATTTCCCCGTAAACGGCAGTGATTTGGTGGGGTAAGGGTTCGACTAGAGAGGTGTGAACGGCTAGCAAGGGGTCGAACAGATAAGCTAGACGGATGCGGTGCGCTTCTGATGCCAGACGAAAATTAGCCCCATCAGCAGTAAAACTCCAAGCACCACCAGAGGTGATTATTTCCAGGGTAGGTTCTCTATCTCGAAAGACTAACTCATTCCCTAGCGTGCCGCTAGCATCTTTGTATGTTAATTCTACAACACCAGAGCCATGCCACTGAGCATCAACGATGGCGACAATACTGTTTGGCAGGATACCTTGTACTTGCGTGCCTTTTGTCAAATCCTCAAGTCTAAGCATATTGCGGTGTTTTCCCTTTTGGCAGATGTCAGTAGCAATGTAGATACCAATGTTTTTTGGCCGGACATTGCTCCTTATGACCATAAGAGACACTAGGCTGGTTAGTAGCTAGTATATTTACTGTTTTTGGCTGTGGTAAGCTGTTGGACATTTAACTTGCATATTACCTGGAAGTAAAAGTCTTGTGGGGTGGGCATCTTGCCCGCCCTGGTTATGCAAATTAAAAGTACATTAGCTTACCCTGATGTTGCTTAATTGAAAAGCTGATTTTAAGCGATCGCAATCTGATAACTAGGTTTGAGGTACTGTATTGTCAAAGTGTTAAGACAAGTTCTCTTAGTCAGTAATGCTTTTGATATTCTGCCATTTCTGCAAAGGATGTAAAACATCGCTGGCATTGTCCGTCCATCCATAAAGCCGGAACTGGAAAGGGTTTTTCACAGACAGGGCATTTTGATAACAAGCGTAACTGATGGCAATGTGTGCGACAAAGTGGAGTTAGATATCTAGCTCATGAGTTGATTGGTAGATTCATCTTCTTGATAATAAGATGTGAGCAGCCGATATTTTTCAGCAGGTTAGAAGCTCCTCGGTCAAGAAAATTATATACAAAAGTCAGCAAACATAGATTTTGGGATCAAAACCACCTTTTTGGGATAATTAACCGCCATTTGTTAGATAGACTCAGCACTATTTAATGTGGCGGATGACTTCGGCAACTG
>NZ_JBTYKD010000131.1:0-5244 GCF_054880495.1 Nostoc sp. | reverse complement strand
AATTCACTTTTTGTGAATCGGTTTAATGGCATTTCCTGGAGTGGGCCTCAGGGTCTGGGAGGTACATACGTCTCAAATCCTAGTTGTGCTTCCTTCGGTACAAGTCAGGTTATCTGTGCTGGTCTAGGGACCAATAATGCACTCTTTGTTAATACTGGTCCATAGTTCAATACCTTCGCCAATTTACGAGTATTGGCATAGAGCAAGCGTAAGATTTTACACGCTTTTTTTGCCTCATGGCAAAAAACTGAGCCAATAAAATCTTCTATGGTTTTTGTGTCAGGAATTTATACTGTCCTGTCCGTCTGAACTGGGGTTTTGAGTTTTGGCTTACGAGTATTACACCCTATTCTGTTAAGTAGGAAGGCACAATTAAATATAAGATAAAACCTCACCCTCAATCCCTCTCCGTGAGTTCGGAGAGGGAAGCCGGAGGCAGAGTAAGGTTTTATATTTAATTTGACCCACTTACTTAGCCTATTTAGGCAAAAGCTAGACTACCTCTTTTTTTGGCGAAGGTATTGATTGATGGGTCTGAGAGTCTGGGAGCTATATACACCTCAGATCCTAGTTGTGCTTCCTTAGGTATAAATCAGGTTATCTGTACCGATCTAGAAACTTTTTTTACTACCAGCTAATTCCTTATGTTCGTAGTGACGGCAACCATTACACGGGCCATCAGGATTGACAGCACAACGAATGTAACCAGATCGGGCATTAAATTTACAGCTGATGTCACCAATCAGATAACCCACCCCTTCTAAATAATAGCGATCGCCTTCAACCGATCTGACGTTTTCTCGTCCCTGCACCGATGGAAAATTCATAGCTGCTTGTCTGAGTCGTAAGCGCGATCGCAAATGGGTTTTGCGGATTACCCACAGGAAAATCAGGGACGGTAAAAAACCAACGGCAATCACTAAAAGTGTATTTAACACCTTCTTTTTACCCCTTCTATGCGCTGATTGATTGTCCCTGATGTTGCACTCTAGTTTTACCGAAGTGCAAATTTTAGGGCAGCTTTGGCTAATTGCCACCAACTATGGCTGCAATTAGCAATGGCAGTCTGGTATCTAGCAATTTTGAGAAAGAAGTTCCTTCTGCCACTTCAATCAGCATAACTGTTACAACCTCAAGGGTGATCTGCCGTTGAATGTTGATAATTTTAAGATTTGTTGACTAATACCTTTTTGAACAAGCATTTTGTGTCAGCCCCACTCTTGTTTTTTCTCTGTCGCTGCGATGCTAATCTTTTTTTGGTTTGCTGACGAAGTTGCTGTGCTAGCAGTGTGGCTTCCCTTTCGGCTCGGAATAAATCAACTCTCCGCGTCGTCAGAATAAATGATCCGTCAGGCTTTCGTTTTACCCAAGGGACGCTAACTGCGAAATACTGACAAATATTGCCTAGTTCCTTCTTTAAAAGTGGGTAACGTCTTTGAGTATTCAGTGTGTTAGCGATCGCTTTTAACTCTAATATCGCTGCTTCTAACTCTCCTGCCATCTGATTGACGCGTTCGACTTGCGCGATCAAACGCTCTGGTTCACTAATAATTTTTTCCTCTTGGGGTTGCAGTGGCACTATCGCAGTCGTTACAGATGCAAGCTGCAACAGCGAAACTCTCAGCAAAATAGGCTTTTTGTCCGTGTCTAGGATTTTTTTCATACTACCTCAAGCAAGGCTAGCTAACTTGTAAGGCATTTTAGCAGTAAATAGTATATTTGTACTAAATAAAACCTTACCCTGTCCTGACAGACATCCCTCTCCTTAATAAGGAGAGGGACAGGTTCTGCGTAGCATAACCAGGGTGAGGTTTCTTTCGGCTATTCGATAAGTTGTAAATTGTCTAAATTCTTACCGAAACAACCTAAGACAAGCGCGTGCTTGGCTGTTAGGAAAGTTGTCACCATTTCAGCAACCATCACCCCGGATCTAGAAGCTATCGTTACTAAAGTAGCGATTTTGTTCTTAAGCTCAGAATTTTTCCCTTAAAATCACAATTTCTGCCTTAACTTCACGATTTTTTTCTTAAAGTCATGATTTTTTTCTTAAATAGGACTTACGCATTGACAGAGAATACTAAATATACTTGATGCAAAAAGCCGGATCTGTCGTAGGGGTAAAGCGCAATGCTCATTGATCTCAACTTACAGCAGTTTTCATGTATTTGAACCACATCTGTCGTAGGGGCACAGCAATGCTCATTGGTGTCAACTTAACGTAGAAGTTAGACTTGGCAAGCTTTCCAGGTTTGACCCTCACAAGAACAGCCCCTCTCCCAATTTTGGGAGAGGGGAGCAAATTCTCTAGTTCCCCGAATCCCAACTTGGGAGAAGGGGTTAGGGGATGAGGGCAAAACGCCTTCTCAAAGCAGATTTTTTCTTAACTTGACACCAATGAGCTTTTTCTGTGCCCCTACCGCGTGCTCTATTTACCTGAAAATAGCTGTAAGGTAAAACCCTTTTCAAACCTCGTTTTCAGCCTCTGGCTGGAAATGCTACTCATTGCGATGCCGCAAGTCTTGAGGCGGAGCCTCAACGACGGGCATTCCCAGTCTCAGACTGGGAACGAGATAAGAGATAATCTCTAAAAACTTGTTCAGACTGGCTTTCACCTTAAGTTGACACGTATGAGCATTGCGCTTTACCCTTACAGCGCGGATTTATTTACCATCAAAGTAATTTTAGTTTGCAGTTTTTCTCGTAATTCTTGCGCCTGTTGATAAATTGCTACACGCCCTTTACTGGAGTCAGTTTTCAGCCCTACTTGTTCCAATGGCTGAATAAAGTAACGCAGACGAGTTCTCATTGCCCAAATTCCCATTGAGGGAAACAGAATTAAGACAAGCATTAAAGGCGAAAAAGGTAAGAATGGTAACTTAACTAGTTGTTGCAATTTACGAAAATTAATAGTCCAAGGATGTAAAGATTCACTACCGATGCAAACTACTGGGAGAATGGGAATTTGATAGCGATCGCTCAACTTAATAAAACTCACATCAAACTTTTCTAATTTATAGCGTTTTTTCCAACCTTTCAGAGGGCCGCGCATACCTTCGGGTGCATATAAGAGAATTTTACCTGGGGCGATGCCTTCTCTACCAGACGCTACGCGTAACTTGCTGGGTACGGCGGGTGCTGCGATCGCTGTCTCAAAATCATCTAATTCGGCTCGCACACCACCTAAAACCTGCGACCATTTAGGTGGTAGCCACCAAATTACCCAAGGATGCTCAAATAATGCTGTACTTGCTACGGGTTGTATTACCCATCCTTTGGCTTCACTTAATAAATAACCCAAAGTCAAAAAATCCCAAGGAAAACACATCCCTGCGTGATTCATTGCCACAATCAATGTCCCTGTTGACGGCAAGTTTTCGACTTGTTGCAATTCTCCCCGAAAATAGTATTTAACGATGGGATTGAGAATTTCTTCGCTAAAAGCTTGTTGATATTTGGGATCAAATTCACCAACTTCTTTTCGGGGTAAACGAAAACCAAGACGCAACCAGCGACTCAGCAACGCCAGATAAAATCCGCCAGGAATTAAAAATAATCCATATTCAGTCCAATTCCAACCATCTGGATCAGTTTGATAGTGCTGCCAATGGCGGTTGAATAAAATTAGCCAGCCTGGAGGATACCAAAGACAAAACCAATCAAACCAGCTAAATATATAGCCTTCACTTGGCACATTTTCCAGTTGAGTGTTTAGGAGGTTTTCGGAGTGCTGATTAATCAAAATAGTGATAGAGATTACGCAAAAATTTTATTTAAATCTTATCATAGCTTTGTCATTGGCATCTTACCTGAGAATTAAAAATAGAGATAGAAATTTATCCGAATGGGGAGGTAGTTACAAAATGACACAAACCAACTTTATGGATATAACTGATGCCGAGTTACAAGCTTATGTATTACATCCCGATAATACCGAAGCGTTTCATGCCTACGTCGATCGTTTGCACGCAGCCAATCCAAATCCAAGGCTAATGTCAATTGAAGAAGTAGAGGCGGAATTAGAAAGGAGAGTCAGCCAGGGACAAAGATAGCATTCAGTATCAAGAACGATCACAAATCATTCACTTCAAAATTGTGACTCATTTCCCAATCATCAGGAGAAATAACGGGTTCATTCCGATCTGCTAAATAAGCGTAGGGTTGCATTTTTACAAGAGGATTAATGGCAAATTTGCCTTGATTCTTAGAAGAATAGCTAATTTGCCCAAACTTTTCTTGAATACTTTCCCTCAAAATAGAAGAAGCTAGTTCTTTAACAGATATTTCTTTGAAAGCCGCAGCTTTAATTAGAGATTCTTGAGTTTCTTGACTGATGTAAATATTAGTACCAATCATTTTTCACTCTATCTACTTTTTTAGATGATATCAAACATCATCAGCAAAAATTTTAGTCATGTAATGTTGGATTTCCTGACTCTAATCAACTGACGAGATCAGCGATCGCTTTTCAAGCAGAGAATCTGATTTTCGGATTTTTTTTGCAACCTGTTATATGATAATAGTTTGAGTCATTTTCGCCTGACCTGAATCCTTACAAATTGTCGATATACTATCACTGCTAATATCGTGGTTTTGCGCTTGATATTCATTGTATCTTTTTTTCTTTAACGCACTATCAAATGTAGGGGCGTATTGCTACGAGGGGATATTTTTTTAAGGAACTTCCAAAAAATAAATCATCCCAAATTATGTGTACATTTGTAACTGCGTATTGCAATACGCAGCTACGATGGGATATTTTTTTAGCTGGAAGTCCCTTAAAATCAGGCAATTAATAAAGAAAGAAAATAATATGAGTACGATAGCAATTAACCCACCCGGTGTAGTCTACCAGACAAAACTGGATCGAATCGCGACTTTTGTAGTAGGAAGTAACAGTCATGTATATGACAAATTTTACAACGGTAGTCAATGGGTAGGGGAAGACCAGGGAACATCACACAGCACGGTAGTAATCAAAAAACCACCCAGCACGGTAGCAATTAACTCACCTGGTGTAGTCTACCAGCCTACACTGGATCGAATTTCGACTTTTGTAGTAGGAAGTAACGGTCATCTATATGACAAGTTTTACAACGGTAGTCAATGGGTATGGGAAGAACAGGGAACACCACCGAGCACAGCAGCAATCAACTCACCTGGTGTAGTCTACCAGCCTACACTGGATCGAATTTCGACTTTTGTAGTAGGAAGTAACGGTCATCTATATGACAAGTTTTACAACGG
>NZ_JBTYKD010000130.1:0-3391 GCF_054880495.1 Nostoc sp. | reverse complement strand
GTGGTCATCAGGGTGTTGTCTTATCTGTGGCGATCAGCGCCGATGGGCAGACGATTGTCAGTGGCGGTGATGACCAGACAGTGCAGTTGTGGAACCGTCAAGGTCTTCCTTTGGCTGAACCATTGCATGGTCATGAGGGTTGGGTCTATTCTGTCGCCATCAGCGCCGATGGGCAGACGATTGTCAGTGGCGGTACTGACGACACCGTGCGGTTGTGGAACCACCAAGGTCTGCCCTTAGTTGAACCATTGCGTGGTCATGAGGGTAATGTCAGGTCTGTTGCCATTGCTAGGCAACGCGATGCAAACAGCGCCGATGGGCAGACGATTGTTAGCGGCGGTACTGACGGTACGGTGCGGTTGTGGAACCACCAAGGTCTGCCCTTAGTTGAACCATTGCGTGGTCATGAGGGTTGGGTCTATTCTGTCGCTAGCAGCGCCGATGGGCAGACGATTGTTAGTGGCGGTACTGACGGCAAGGTGCGGTTGTGGAACCACCAAGGTCTTCTTTTAGTTGAACCATTGGGTGGCCATGAGGGTTGGGTCTATTCTGTCGCTAGCAGCGCCGATGGGCAAACGATTGTCAGTGGCGGTAGTGACGGCACGGTGAGGTTATGGAACCACCAAGGTCTTCTTTTAGTTGAACCGTTACGTGGTCATCAGGGTGATGTCTATTGTGTCGCCATCAGCGCCGATGGGCAGACGATTGTCAGTGGCGGTAGTGATGGTACGGTGAGGTTATGGAACCACCAAGGTCTTCTTTTAGTTGAACCGTTGGGTGGTCATCAGGGTTGGGTCTATTCTGTCGCCATCAGCGGCGATGGACAGACCATTGTCAGTGGTGGTACTGACGGCACGGTGCGGTTGTGGAATGATCAAGGTCTAACCTTAGCTGAACCATTGCGTGGTCATGAGGGTTATGTTATGTCTGTCGCCATCAGCGCAGATGGGCAGACGATTGTTAGTGGCGGTGATGACGGCACGGTGCGGTTGTGGAACCACCAAGGTCTTCCCCTAGCGGAACCATTGCGTGGTCATCAGGGTTGGGTCTATTCTGTGGCGATTAGCGCCGATGGGCAGACGATTATTAGTGGCGGTGAAGATGGTACTGTGCGGTTGTGGCGCGGTGACTGGCGTGCATGGTTGCAAGTCTGTTGTGACAGGTTACGTTTCCATCCCATCTTCACCGATCCGCAAACAGAGGAAGCAAAAGCTGCTTGTGAAGTCTGCCGTAAATATGTTTGGAGTAAAGTACAGGGGTAAGGGACTTCCAAGAAATAAATTACTACTACTTGTGGGGTGGGCGTCTCGCCCGCCCAGTAACCAAAGGCGAGACGCCCACCCCACAATAAATAGTTGGATATTTTTTTACTACATTTGCAGGGAAAATAGAATACGTTAGCCTAGCTTATCGTAGGTATCGCTTTTTATAATAATATCTGAGTATTTTAGCTGATTGACAAAAGGCCCTTTATCTTAATCTTTCACGGATGGGTAGGGATAGGGGTAGGTTGAGGTTTTGATGGTTTGACTGATGGGGGAATTGATCCATTCCAAATTTGATTGAATTGATCTGCTGACAAGAATTGTAAAAGACTGAGATTAAGCGGCTCTTTACTGATGAATTGAGCATAGGAAGGCTGCAAATAGGAGCCGTATTCAAGGCGGTTCAGGAGATGGGTTTCCAAAAAAGCGACGCTCAGAGCTTTGAGATAGGAATAAACAGGAGCACGATCGGGGCCTAGCAAGGCAGGTGGCACAGGTAACACATTGTTTTTAGAAGTAGATTCTCCGATCACCGAAAAGTGGGTGGCGTTTTCGATCAAAGCTAGGTATTTATTGGGCTGAGAAAGCCAGGTAAAGGGGCGAATTTGCTCAGATACGGGTGGGGCGAAAATATCTTGACTACCTGCTACCAGCATTATCGGAATTTTAATTTGACTTATTCCGCCCTCACCCAAAATTGAACTGTCAATGGGATTAATCGCAATAATGGCCTTGATGCGATCATCTTTGAGTTGGTAATTTTTCGGGGGTAACTCAATTGCTTGACACTGCAAAGCCAACGACAAATTAAAGGATGAATTATTAGGATTACAGTCTTGGCGGAGTTGCTTAAAGTTAATCTTTGCTCCTGCTAGAGTCAAAACAGTATAACCCCCCAAGGATTGACCAATCGCCCCAACTTGCTCAAAATTGAGTTTTCCTTGGAGGGTAGGATCGGATTTTTCCAGTCGTTCGAGTTCATCGAGTAGATACTTAATATCCAAAGGTCGGTTGATAAATTCTGCTGCGTCTGGCGGACCTGCCAAACCCGCAAAGTATTGCTGAAAGCGTTTGGCATTACTACCAGGGTGTTCCAGTACAGCAACGGCAAAACCATAGGATGCTAGATGTTGAGCTAGGTAGACAAAGGTAGAGCGGTCTGAGGCAACGCCATGAGAAATTACAATTAGGGGAAAGGGAGGCGACAGAGAGTTCTGAGTTGTGTTAGCGGTAGCGGGGCGTTTAGCCCGTTGTGAGTTTTGAGTTGCAGGCACATAGATATCCACGGGTAAACGGCGTGAGCGAGAAACGTCATTTAACTCGAAGGTTTTTTTATCCCAGCGGAATTTTCCTGGCGATCGCAAATCTGGCAGTTGGAAGAAGTCAGTAGTTGAATTGGCCGCTTGAGCGATCGCTTCTTTTTCAATAGAGGCAACAACTTCATCCTTCTTTTTGAGCAATTGTGACAAGTCATCGACTATCTTTAGCCCTTGCGTGAAATTCACCCGTATAGTATTGCTAGGAAATTTCCGCAGCAAATTCACAACTGTTAAACCCTTTTGATCAGCAGCAGCCAAAATCAAAGAGGCACGTATAGCATAGAAGCCGTTCTTTCGAGACTGAGTGAGCAGTAATTTTCCCAGCTGTTGCATCAGCTGCTCGCCTATAGGTGAGTAGGTAACTTGAGATACTAGTGTAGGAGTGACATTGAAGCGTTGCTGGAGTAGATCCCGCAGTTGAGCGAGTTGTTGAGGAGTAGCACGATTAGCATAAAATGAAAAATCCTGATCGATTTTGCCTTCTTTAGCAAAAGTTTCTAGCGAGTCCACGGATAAGTAGAATTCGCCGAAGGGAGGGTAATAAAAACTAATGCGTTCAGCTCCCAATCCGGGAGTAGCAGTGAAAAACGTAGATAATAAACCTAAACCCAGGTATCTCAAAAATTTTTTCATTAGAAAAACCCACTGTAAAACCCCTGTAACCCACATTACCCACCCTAAACTATCACACTAGGAATTTTCGGCTTTTGGAGTTTTGTAAGGGACTTCCAAATAAAAAAATGTCCAACTATTTATTGTGGGGTGGGCGACACGAGAGCCTTTGGTTACTGGGCTCTCGTGTCGCCC